>CAYTUL010000574.1:0-2972 GCA_964441135.1 uncultured Desulfobacteraceae bacterium
GCCTAAATGTCTGTGTCCGTCTGTGTGTGTCTGTGGCTCATATCAATCTTGTCTAATCTTCCTCACCATCCTTTTCACTTCAGGCACTCTCTTTCTCTGGTCCTCATCCCAGCAGGGAATGAGAGTATTGTTATGAAAGAGCGGTTCATTGGCGATATCATATTCCGAATGCTCGACTGCCTTCTTCCATAAGGCCGTATGGGGAAGCGGTGAGTATTCCGCCAAATATGGCGATGCGCCTTTCCTGCCCACAAACTTTATCGTATCGAGGACCGATTCAATCGTCTGTTCAGGGAGCCCCATAAGGATATATGCCCCTATATCCCTTTTACTGAATCCAGCCTTTTTAAGATGGTTGACGGCTCTCTCAAATTCATCTCTATAGACCTTCCTGTCCAGGTCATCATGTATTTTATGATCAACTGTTTCGAGACCGAGACGAATCGTGCGGAAACCTGAACGGGCAAAAAGACCTGCAACTTCTGAGTTGATCATCCTTACATGAATCGCGTTGGGCGTATGAAATCTTAGATCCAGATCCTTTCTCACAATTTCTTCAAGGACAATGCCCATATGACTTTCGAAATCGATCAACAGGGCGTCATCATAAAAGGCAAAGTCCCGCACTCCGTGGATTTTGTGCCAGAATTCTATCTCAGTAAGTACATGTTCGGGATCACGTTTCTGAAAATGGGATTGAAGAAAATGACTGGCACAATAATGGCAGTTGTATGGACATCCGGTGGAGGTTAAGATACATACATAGTCAATCCTATTTAGCATGTCAAAGGAGGGGAATGGCAAGGCGCCTTTCGATGGGTAATTAGCAGGAACAGGGATGTGGAATCGATTCAAAATCTTTAGGATATACTCGAGGTTATTAAGATCCACTTCACTCGCTACGTAATCCGCACCCGAAAACTGAATGGCGTGTTGCCGACAGAGTTTTGAGTATATTCCCCCGAGGATTACGGGGGTGTCCGGATAGACAACTTTCGCCAGTTTAATGGCCTCTAATACACCCGGGTACCAGTAGGTCATTAGGGAGGTGACAAAAATTGCGGAAGGTTTTTTGATCTTTTTTAATTCCCTAATGAATATTTTTTTTGCAATACCATACCTGCTATAAGTTCTCGCTATGTTTATCAGCGAGGAGGGCTTTGTAATTTCCTCTTTCCAAAATTTACCAGTTCCGTATGATCGACGCTTGGGAGGAACAAACCCCGTGAGGCTTTCCATTTCCGGATGATAGATATCCAAACAGTCAATCAGATGTATTTTAAACCCGTGCTGTTTAAGGTAAGCGGCGACATACAGGAGACCGAGTGGCTTGGCCCAGAGGTCGTATGCAGCGAAATCGTATATCCATGGATTAATGAGGATGATTACAGGTTCCACGAAAACCTTTTCCTTGAAAATAAAGTATTATGTAGGATAATAGCTTTGTAGGATTTTGGCAATCGACTCCTATAATAAAACCGAACGTAACTATTTAGTCCTTTTCAAATGCCTGGGTGCTCAGCAATCTCTTTACAATATTTTCTAAATAACGATGGAGAAATAAATGAGGGCAGTCGTCCAGAGAGTCAAGAGTGCAAAAGTGGAGGTAGGGGGAAAAACTACCGGAGAAATAGGCAAAGGATTGTTGATCTTTCTTGGCGTGGGGGAGGAGGATACTGAAAAGGATGGTCATTACTTAGCCAATAAGATCGCGGATCTTCGAATTTTTCCGGATGAGAGAGACCTGATGAATCTTTCATTGACAGATACCGGAGGTGCCGCCCTTGTGGTATCCCAGTTTACCCTCTGGGGTGACTGCAGAAAGGGGCGAAGGCCTTCTTTTACAGCGGCCGCCCCCCCCGATAGAGCTAAATATCTGTATGAACATTTTATCGGTATCCTGAGGGAAAGGGATCTGAATGTAGCTACCGGTGAATTTCAGCAGATGATGGACGTAACCCTCGTAAACGAGGGCCCGGTAACTTTGATCCTTGATAGTTCGAAGAGTTTTTAGTCGTCGATTCTTGATGAGAGGCAAGATTCGTGGTGAAAGAACGATACAGTTTAGACCAATTGATGTCTGAAGGTCCGGAAAGAGACAGAAATAAGGGGGTCCAGGAGAATAGCTTTAATGCAGTGAAGCCCATTGAGCCCGAAAAGACAAAGATCACAAAGCTATATGTTCTTAAATGGCTCTTTTTTTCCTTCTTTTTATTATATATCCTTATTTCCTATTTTCATGTACCGATTCTTTTCGCAGTGGGAAGGTATCTGATAAAAGAGCATTCTCCCGAGAAGTCAGACCTCCTGGTATGTCTGGCCGGGGGAAATATTGAAAGGGGTCTGGCCACGGCCGATGCATTTAAGGATGGTTTAGCCCCTCAAATCTTTATTGCGAGGGAGGAGCTTCCGGATGGTTATAGCCTGCTGAAGGAGCGGGGAGTCAGTTATCCGGAAGGAGTTGATCTCCTTATCAGGCTCTTTAAAAGTCTGGGAATCCCAGAATCGGCTATACTGACCAGCGACACACGAGTGAGAAGCACAATGGATGAAGCACGGCTTGTCAGAAAAGAAGCGGAAGAAAGAGGATTGACCTCGCTTATTATCCTCACTTCACCGATACATTCCAGGCGTGCCTGGCTCACGTACAAAGAGGTTTTTAAAGACACGAATATTCGAATCCTGATGCTTCCTTCAAAATACTCCCAGTTCAGTCCGAAGGACTGGTGGAAAAAGAGGAAATATATAAGGGAAGTGATTATAGAATATGAGAAGTTGATTTACTATACATTGAGATATTTTTCTATAGATTTGAACTTAGAGGCTTCGCCTCAATTTGGAATGATGGAAATTTGGGTTTTGGGGAATTGAGGAAATGGTTTGACGATTTTACACTATTCCATTATTCCCTGGCCCAGACCGATATTTAAGGGCATTCGATTAAGGAGTTTATCTGTGGATAGAACGGCCTC
>CAYTUL010000575.1:0-2971 GCA_964441135.1 uncultured Desulfobacteraceae bacterium
CCTGTCTTGATTGCAACCTGATAACCCTACCGCGATGATGAAGCTCCCGGCTAAGGTAATAACGAAGATAATGGAAATGATCAAACGTCCCGGCATCTCTCTTTCTCACCCCTCTGGAAAAAGTAATTTCTATTTTTTTTTAACAAAAACGTCTGATTTCATCAAGGATTCTATCAAAACCACCGGATCCAACCCGATCTGGAAGAAACGGCGAAGCAAATCATTTTACTTTCAACTGTTTTCCGATATCCAAGGCCCTCACCACCTTCTCGCCAAGGGCCGCGTATTGGGCGATGGTCATGAAATTGGGTTTGCCGTTTTTACTTTCGCCCCCACAATGGTTGTCAGGGAAGGGTACATCGCGTTTATCGGGCCTAATTTTTTCATTTTTATCTCCTTATTATTCACGTGACCGCCGGATTATATCCCCTTCAGGGCATTATCAATGTATTTATTTTATCCTCAATACATGAATTCAAGATCGATTTCAAAACGGGCGTGACCGGTTTTTAGATAGGATCTGATGTTTGCAATGGTCTGATCAAGGTTCGACTTAGCCGCCGTGGGAACGAACCCTCCCACATGAGGCGATAGGATTACATTTGAAAGCTCATGAAAGGGGTATTTCGAAGGATGTCCCCATGCCGAGCCCCGTTCGGGATAGGTATACCAGACATCGATGCCCGCTCCTTTGAGAACTCCATCCTTGAGGGCATGGTACAATGCCTTCTCGTCAATGACTCCCCCCCTCCCCACATTAACCAGGAATTTATCCGCCATCCCTGCGAGGATCTCTGCGCTGAACATCCCCTCCGTCTCTTTGGTCAGGGGAAGCGTCACGAAGACTATTTCGCTCTTTTCTATGGCTTCATTCAAATCAAGAGTAAGTTCATCAAAATTTTCCATCTTTCCCCTAAAGACTCTTTTTTTAAACCCCGTGACATGGCAGTCAAAGACCTTTAAAAATTTTGCGATCCACTTTCCGATCTCCCCTGTCCCAACAACCGTGCATCGCTTTCCCTGTATGGTATCCCAGGTATCCTTTAACCTGCCTTTCCCCCATATCCCATGCCATTTGTCATGCTTCAGGTCTTCATGGTATTCTATGATCTTCCCGAAAAAGGCCATGGTCATGGCGATAGCCCGTTCCGCCACATAGCGGGCATTTCCATGGGTGTTTGAGAGTCGAATGCCCCTCTCCCTTAACTCCTCAAGAGGAAACATATTGGGTCCTGTGAAACTCACGAAGATGATCTTCAGCTTTTTGGCCTTCTGAATATGGTCGATGGGAATCATTCCCACGAGGGCGTGTGCCTCCTTAATATCCTCGTCTTTCCTGTTTTCCTGGTAGATAAATTCAACCTCCGGGAACTCCTTGCTCAATTCTTCAATCCTTTCCCGCCATGGCAGCCTTGTGTCTGTGTAAAAAACGAATTTCATGTTGAACTCCTTGCCTCAAAGCCGAATCGACCGGCTTCTTGAGGGCATATTGTGAAATAATTGCAACTTACTGAAATTGCGTGTCCGGGTCAAGAGCAATCGAATCCTCAGCAGTCTGGTACCCGGCGGGAAAAACCCGTGATCCTTCTTCAGGTAGAAGGGCTCCACGAAAAGGGGATAACAGCGAAAACGAAGGTGCTCCAGAGGGAATGGCTGATAATCACCGGCTCTAATCTGCCAAGACGCCAGTACAGTCCTCCCCAGAATGCCCCGGCAACGGCTGCGGCTCCTATCAGCATGATGTTAAAGGACCAAAGATGTACCCCGGCGTACGCGCCCGTGGCCAGTACCCAACCCTGTAAATTTCCAAAACGCTGCATGAGGTTCCGCTGAAGGAATCCGCGCCAGTAAATCTCTTCACAGGGCCCGGTAATAAAAAAAAGGAGCGCGGCGATGACTCCCATGGAAGTACCCTCACCCTTACCATAAATTGAACCGATCTGGTGCCCGGCAAAGGGAAACAGGAAGATTGAAATTCCTTTTCCCAGCCAGAAGATCACGTATAAAACCACAGCAGCCGAGACACCAATGAGAATGTACTTCAGGCGAAACCGTAATTCCCCGATCCTAGCCGGCTCCAGCCATATGGATATGCCTGCCAGACATGCGGCTGAAACGGATATCTTTATCCAGAAGGTGCTCCATGACATGAAAAACGTGACAAACCAGAGAACAGCCGCCAAAGATACTGTCCCGATCAACTGCCGCCATTTGACCCTGTTTTTCAAAAAAGCCTCTCTGCCATAAGCGATACGACCAGCAGAACACCGAAAAGCGTGTTTAATTGGGCGGTACGCGCATCTGCATCCAGGGGGATATCTCGCTTCATTCGACTTAGCAACCGGTAGGCTACGGGAAGAGACGCCATGACAATTAGTGACCAGAGGGGAAGCAGCCCAGCTAATGACATCCATAAAATCGCTAAATAGGCTAGTATAATCAAGGTAATATAGAGTCGGATACTGTTTCTCCTTCCGATCAATATGGGCAGAGTTTTTATGTTCCTGATCCTGTCATGGGCGATATCTCGGGTATTATTAATAAGCAATACCAGTGCCACGAGTATGCCGAAGGGCATGGATATCCATAGAGCTTTTTCACTGAATGCCTGCGTCTGAATAAAATAGCAGCCTTCCACCATCAGGGGTCCCCACATCAAGAAGACCGATAACTCCCCCAAAGCGTTGTATTTATATTTAAAGGGCGGCGCAGTGTAAAAAAAACTGGCAATGGCCCCTATCATCGCGAGAACCAGGAGCTCCCAGCCGCGAGTCACGGCCAGATAAAATCCCGAGAGGGCGGCAAGCCCGTAGAGAGAAAGAGCTACACTCCGAACACGCCTGAGCTTTAGCTTTCCTTCAAGCAATGGATGGGGCCGGTATTTTGCAGTTGAAACTTCTCTTCTATCCACTCCGCTTTGAACATCATAGTAATCGTTGATCAGGTTTGTTGCCGCATGCAGGACGATCAA
>CAYTUL010000576.1:0-2967 GCA_964441135.1 uncultured Desulfobacteraceae bacterium
CTTCATACCAACTCAGCCAAAATGAAATTTTCTATTAACCAATGAAATTAGAAGATACTCAGGTATTATATTAGACCCATATTCAACATCCACTCACCTTGCCGTACCTGTGTTTCAATAATTTCCGGGTAATGAATATATGAAAGGATTATAAGGGCTAAAAAGAGCCAAGCTCTATCTAACCTTGACTCGACCGTTTTACTACTCGCCTTCACGTAAATTAGAAAATGCCCTTATTTAAAAGGAAATGGCAAAAACTGAATCGAAAAAATCCTCTTTTGTATGGAGTTCTCTCCCTTTTTTTATACTGGCCCATGCGGCCCATCACCTTCTGACAGCTCTCCCTGAACCGCTCCTACCGGCCATACGAGATGAGTTTAATTTGAACTATACAAGAGTTTCTATTGTACCCATGACCTTCGCGATTTCCGGCGCTACCGGGCAGATCCCTGCAGGATGGCTCGCAGACCGTATCGGCCCGGTCATCCTAATAGCTATCGGCACCTTAGGTGTTGCTGTTGCAGGATTGTTTATTGGATTATCACAGACCTTCCCTATGCTGATTGGATTTCTTTTGCTTATGGGACTGCTATCAGGGGGATATCATCCGGCTGCAACTCCTCTAATCTCAGCGTCTGTTGATCCGAAACATCGCGGTCGCGCCCTTGGATTCCATCTTATTGGTGGAAATAGCAGTTTCTTTCTAGCGCCTTTAGTTGCCATATCAATCTCCGGTTTTTTTGGGTGGCGTGCATCATTTCTCGCCCTCTCTGTTCCCACTGCAATAATGGGCCTGGTTTTTTACATTTATTTGACGCATCAGGGAGGGAAGACTTATGTGGAGAACGCAAAGCAGAAGATTGTCAATGAAAGTCCTCCGCAACCAGGATATAAACGGAGGTTAATCGCCTTTCTAACAATGATTGTTCTCGGTGGTGGCGCAGGGATGTCTATACTGGCATTTATTACTCTGTACATGACTGATGAGCTTGGAGCATCCAACGAGCTTGCCGGTGGGCTCTTGTCCATTATCTTCTCTTCCGGTCTCTGGGCAGGACCGGTGGGCGGTTATGTCTCTGATAAGATCGGTAGTGTTCGAGTTGTCATTGCCACCGGTATCATGACGGGAGTGCTGATCTTTACCCTGAAATTTGTTTCCCTTGGACCCAGCTTGTACGCGGTGCTCTTCTTTATGGGCTTGAATATGGCCGTGCGCATGCCGGTAACAGAGGTCTTTATCATGAGTCAGGCTCCGGCAAGTCGTCGTTCAACAATCTTCGGAATTTACTATTCCACTATGCAATATACAGGCGCTATTTTTACACCTGTGATGGGCTACCTTATTGAACGATTGGGTTTTGATACATGCTTCAGTATCACGTCCTCCGTAGTCCTGGCGATTGCGTTGATCTGCTCTGTTTTTATATGGGATGCAAAGGACTAGACTTTAGGTGGGTTACTGAATGAATTTCAACATATGTCTGAACCGGTCAATTCCTACCCATTTCAGAACCCGAAATATAACAGCCTCTGTTGACGTGACAATTGCCCGACTCCCTTTAGGAGTGCAAGACCGATTAGTTGTTTCGTAATTCTTAACCTATTTCTGAAACGGGTTAATCAGGTCAAGGCCACCAGGAAATCGCCTTAAGCGGTGTTATATTGAAAGGCCACAAAGGAAACAAAAATGCTTATTAAGGAAACTGGAGAAATTTGTGACGGATTTTACGTTGTAGGTTCTCCCACCACCCCTGTCTACCTCCTGGATGGACCTGAGCCTGTACTGTTTGATGGTGGCTTCACGGCACTTGCTAACATCTATGAAGCCGGGATCAAAGAGATCCTTGGAAACAGAAAGCCAGTATATCTATTCTTGACCCATTCCCACTTCGATCATATAGGGGCTGTCAGTCATTTTAAGGATATCTGGCCAGAGCTTTTAATAGGAGGATCCGCCCAATGCGGAAAAGTCCTTGAAAAACCCGGGGCCGTTCAATTGATTAGTGCCTTGAATATTGAGGCTGCAGAAGGTTTGAAGAAAATGGGTAGTAAACCCATCTATGGAAAGACTTTCCAAGTCTTTGATATAGATATCATAGTTAAACCGGAGCAAAGGATTAAACTTCCTCCTTATCTGACTATTCAGGCCTATAACACTCCGGGCCATACATGGGATTTTATGTCCTATTGGATCCCTGAAAAGAAAATATTGATCGCTTCAGAAGCGGTCGGATGTTATGAGAGCGATAGATATATACAACCCGAATTCTTGATCGATTTCGACGTTTATATTGACTCCCTGAAAAGGCTCGAAAAATTGGGGGCCCGAATTCTCTGTGCCGGCCATCGCGCGGTCTTTACGGACGCTGATGCAGAGGAGCATATACGTACTTCATTAGAAGCAGCATATGGTTTTCTAAACATGGTAGAGAAATTTCTAATTCAGGAAAAAGGAGACATTGACCGAACGGTTAGCTGGGTCAAGGCTGCGGAATGGGATGAAAGACCTTTGCCGAAACAACCTGAACATGCTTATATGCTCAATACCAGACAAAGAGTGGAAAAGATTTGGGAGCGGATGAATAAAAACCGTGACAAAAGATTGCTGGAGATAGATATATGATCAATTCCAATTGATCTTGGAATCTTCGATCCCCTCTGTTCTTATTCGGCAGCGTTCTAGCCTAGCCGGCCTTTCTTCTTAAGTGCGTCCGCAACTTTTCCGAGGTTCATCTTCTCAAGGGTATCGCGTGTCGGATATCCGTTTTCGGGATTGTATCCTTCAAACTTATAGAAGCGAGTCTTAAAGTCCTCGACTTTTTCCCGATCCAGCGTGCGGCCTGCGCCTGTGTCGTATTTCCATTTACCGTTTATGTACATCGGCATATCGTGCCCACGGCTCGGTATGTCATAGATATAGTCCGGGAATACCTCCATGTCGCGGTGCCTTCCCTGCAATACCCAGAT
>CAYTUL010000577.1:0-2963 GCA_964441135.1 uncultured Desulfobacteraceae bacterium
TCCTGAACAGGGAAGAATTGGACAATCTCCTGAAGGAAAAGGAACTCTATTTTCATGGAGAACCTGAGCAGTTCGACAGGAGAAGACTGTTGAAGGAGCTGGAAGATTGCCGGCGCCATGGATTTGCTGTTGAACTTGGAGAGATAACACCGGGGCTGAATACGGCCGCCTCACCGGTACTCGGTTTGAGCAGACGCCCCATCGGCTATATTGTGATCATCGGACTTTTTACCGCAGAAGCCACGAAGCGGTTCGGACCATTGGTAGCGGAGGCGGGCAGGGCACTGTCCCGGAAGCTGGGCGTAAAAATAGAATAATACCCCTCACCCTGCAGTCTGTAAAGGATATGACCGAATTCTCCGTGGGTCCCACGGTGTTCATACCCATGCACAAGGGGGATGATTTATTCATGTCTGACGAGCAGTTCGAAAAATTCTACTGCTCGTCTTTCAGAAAACTATTATTGGGTATTTTATAGGTCGAATCGAAAATCAATCGGAAGGAGGTATGGAATAAACAGGGTTAGGATAAAAAGTTTATCAAACTTCAGAAAAGGGGGGATAAAAATGAAAAAGTTATTCGGAATCCTATTTATTGTCTTTTTTTTCACATTCGGCATGGTCTTGAACGGCTTTGCCGAGGAGAAACCCAGGTATGGGGGTGTGCTGAGAATACTCGCCCCTAACGGTCCACAGGTCCTTAGCTATGTTCCCGAGATGGGGCCGGGGGATCACGCTGCGGTTTTTCCGGCGGGGGAAAGACTGATGGAAACGACGGGAGATAAGACCACCGCGGGGGTGGAGCCGGTCTTAGCCGAAAAAGTGGATGAAGACCCGGCGAATTTGAGAATCACCTGGCATATAAGAAAAGGAGTCAAATTTCATGACGGTACGGAGATGGATGCCGATGTTGTACGCTGGAACTTTCAGCAGATTATTGATGCCAATGCCCTGCCCCATCAGGAACTCATCAAGGAGATGAAGGTTGTCGACAAATATACCCTTGTGTTTGAGTTAAATGATTATAGCAACCAGCTTGTACCCGACTGGGGGTTCTGGCCGGTCATTACATCCAAGGCCGCCTGGGATAAGGCCTCGGGCGGAGACCTCGAGAAAGGGAAAGAGTGGGCTCGAAGCCATATCGTCGGCACCGGGCCTTTCACACTGAAAGAGTGGAAGCGGGATGTCCACATCATATGGGAAAAGAATCCCAATTACTGGCGTCCGGGCCGGCCCTATCTGGATGGTATTGAGGTTCGTTATATTCCGGATCCCGTGACATGCAAAGCCATCATGCTGTCCAAAGAGGCGGATGTATGGGGTGCACCTCCGAGGGACCAGCCGGATATGTTAAAGAAAGGCTTTAAGAGACAGAGCTCCTGGCCTGCATTGGGATGGTGCATTTGGCCGAATACCGCCAACCCCAAATCGAAATGGCAGGATAAGAGGCTGCGTGAAGCCGTCGAGTATGCCATTGATAAAGCGGCCATAGCCAAGACGCTCGGGTTTGGCCTGTATAAACCCCTGAAGAGTCTGCCGCCCGAGGGTGAGTGGGGATATGACCCCAATTACAATCCCCGCCCCTACAATCCCGAGAAGGCCAGGCAATTGTTAGCGGATGCAGGTTACCCCAAAGGCCTTAAGATAAAATTGCTTACACCTGTCTTTATGTCTGAGGCCAAGGACGCCGGCACTGCAGTAAAACAGTATCTTGAGGACGCGGGTTTTCAGGTTGACCTGGATCTGGCAGACCCCGGCAGGTTCTTTGGGACTGTCTATGTTAAAAATCCCGGCCCGGACCAGGATCTGGCTTGGTGGATATCGGGAAGGGATTCCAACTATCTCCAGAGCTATATGCGCTGGTTCAGCACCGAACCGTTTACGGACCTGTCCTTTCTCGGACATACACCCGAACAGGCCAAGCTGGATCAACAGGCGCAGAAACTGACCGATGTGAAGGATCAGCAGGCAATGACCCGAACGTGCATGCGCTATCTCACGGATAATGCGCTTATCATCCCGGTTTATGATGCTCCGGTATCTGTTATGCAACAACCCTGGGTGCACAGTACCCAATATGAACAGGGCTTTACCCGATGGCAGACGGAAGAAGTATGGATGGACAAACATTAAGATCAGGAAGGGATGAAAAATGAAAAAGCTGTTAATAATTACCTGCATAGCCCTTATTGCTTTACTGGCCACAACCTTGAACAGCCTTGCCGAGGAGAAACCCCAGTACGGTGGGATTGTAAGAGAGATCTTTGCGGGCGGCCCTCAGGTTTTAGGCTATTACCCGGAAATGGGGCCCGGAGATCACGCGGCGGCCTTCCCTGCCATGGAATGCATGATGGAAATGAGTGATGACAGGCATATAGTGCCTTTTTTGGCTGAGTCCGTTGACATTGACGATAAAAACCTGACCATGACCTTTAAGATCAGAAAGGGCATTAAGTTCCATGACGGGTCGGATTTAAACGCAGATGTCGTGGCATGGAACTATCAGCTCCTCAAGGATACAAAAAAGTTACAATTTAATGAAATGATTAAGAGGATCGAGGTTGTTGATGACTACACCATGGTCCTGCATTTGACCGGCTACAACAATCAGTTGAAGTATTCATTCGGCTGGGTAGCCATACTCTCCAAGGCCGCCTATGAGACCAAGGGAAAGGAGTGGTGTCGCACCCACGTTGTCGGAACCGGGCCTTTCCAGCAGGTCGAATGGAAACGGGATGTCTCCCTGAAATGGAAAAAATTCGACGGCTACTGGCAGAAGGGCCGGCCCTATCTCGACGGGATCGAGGTCATCTATATCCCCGATCCTGTGACGGCCTCCGCCATGATGCAGGCGGGAGAGGCGGTTATGTGGGTCACGGGGGCCACGGCAAAATATCAGGCGGAAATTTAAAAAAAGGGTTTCGTAAGAAAGGCCTACTGGTCCGGTCTGCCGAGTGTCCTCGT
>CAYTUL010000578.1:0-2950 GCA_964441135.1 uncultured Desulfobacteraceae bacterium
GCCCAATATTGATGCATTCGTAAAAAGTCAATAATCGCATTTTTTTGTCATTCCCGCGAAGGCGGGAATCAAGTAATATCAGGCACTTCTGGACTCCCGCCTTCGCGGGAGTGACGGCTCCCGGGACTTTTTACGATGCCATCAATATTCACCCTTTATTTGATTTTTTCGATTGAGCGTCCCGGGTTCTAACGCTGGCCCTGAATGTTTCCCAAAACTCTTTGTCCGTATCCTGCCAGGCAGCGCCCCATCTTTTTTCAAAAAAGGAAGGAGGCAATCGCTTCTGCCAGCTCTCCCACGGGTCACGGCCCCCCGCTTTGGCCTTAAGCACATCGGCCAAAAAATCAGCAATGTTTGTCAATTCTTCCTTGGGAATATAAGAAACAGCCCCCTCCTTGATCGATCTGACAAGATTATCAGGAGTAAAGGCATGTGCCGTCAGCATAATTGCCGGGATGTTCTTTTGCTTCGTAATATCCAACAGGCCATAACCGTCAACCCCCATGATATCGAGAATCGCAACATCAAAGGATCGGGACATTAGGAGTTCCTTCGCTTCATCGAAACTGGAAGCCGTCGCGACATCGCACATGGGCAGCAACTCTTTTAATACCACTAATATATCCGGTTCATCGTCTACCACGAGAACCTTTTTACCTTCCAGGATAGTAATGTCTGACATAATCATTCTCCCTTTATTTTTCTTTTTCAGCGGCAATCCTTTCAATGATCATGGTCATGAGATGCCGGCTGTTTTCCACCACCCGCCCTATCGCCAAATCATCCATATCATCCCAGTGTATGCCCGCTGTCACGGTCACATTTTTGTTCAAGGCCGAAGAGATCTTTTCAGCCGCCTCTTTTGCAATAATATCCTCTTTATGACCTAAAAAACAAAACACGGATGCTGTGGCGCTTATCAGTCTTTTGTCCCTTAAACTTGGCCGTGGCTGGGCAACGGCCACTGCCCCGATATGGGGCCTTTCACCACCCCATATGGCTATCAGGAAATCCCGACCGATGTTTTTTACAAAGGCCTCGAGATTATAGGCGCTTTTTTCTGTCTTGATTTTCAATTCCATTGTTCGTCCTTCAGAACGATTTAACCCTTATCAAATGCCTGGGGCTCAGCAATCTCTTTTCCCGGGCGAAAGGCCAATAAAAAAGAGGCTCAAGGCTCAGGGCGTAAGGCTCAAGGCAAAACTTAAAAAATCGTTTTTGATTTGTTTCCCCTGTGCCCTGCGCCTTGTGCCCTATGCCCGCTTTTATTTGATCCCCGAGCCCCCATCTGCATGAACCACCTCTTCAAACCTTGAGTGTTACAGTCCTCCTTAAAAAATTCTCTCTAATGCATCTACTACTGCCCGGGCAAACTCACGGGTGTTGATATGGGTATCGACCTCTATGATACCGATTTCCGGATCCAGATCCCGCCTTAATTCGTCGATAAAAGCCCTGTCGGAAACCGGGTCATGGATAGCTCCATCCTCAACGCTTATCGACGAGAAGCCTCGAAGGGGTATAATGAACTTCACCAATTTTTTATTCTTGTGCCCGTTGAGTTTCTCCGCAATCGCCTTTGCGATCATCTTCATTTCTTCGGGACTTGTCCTCGCCTGCACCCTGAGGGCGTCCTGAATCAGGAGCTTTCGTTCCGCCAACCTTCTTGACACCCAGAGAGGGTCCCCTTCATCTCTCCTCTGGATCGGTCCGCAACTGATCATATCAAATCCGCAGGGAGAGAGAATATAGGGCTTTCCCTGATTTATTCCTGCGTCCAAACGGTCCGGCCCGGCGGCGCGGTTTCCTCCTAAGAGGTGTTCGCTGAAACCACCCGGAACCAGGTCAATGAAGGCCTCGAATAATCCCTGGCCCACCAGGTCACACGCAGCCTTTTCGCCTAATCCGGTGGCGTGAAAGGAAACGATATTGTATTTTTCCTCCAACAATTCCCTGACGTAATGGGCGCCTTTATCGCAAAAGCCGAATTCCGTGATGGCGATGGAGGCTTTATGCTCCTTTTGAGGAGGCCGGTATGCTTCGGCCATACCGCATATGGCCGCTGCTCCGTTAAGCATCAAAGATCTAACGAGTGGATTTAATCCAACAGTATCCACCACACTGTGCATTACGGTTATATCCCTGACTCCAAAAAATTCAGCTAATTTTTTCGCATAGGCCGGCATGGCCGCAACGCTCGAAATGAGGAGCTTCGGCAGCCCGAAAGGCAGCAGTCTCATGGCCGAAAGGGTTATGGAGGTTCCCGTCATCCCACCCACGGCGATCACCCCTTTCAGATCGCCGGCGGCGTGAAATTCCAGGAGTTTCTTCCCAAGGCCTTTGGCCACCACGGAAGTCGCTTGATCCCTTTCTTTGGCCAGCATTTCCCTGACAGCCTCAATGGTTGTTCCCCCTGCCAAGGCAATCTCGTCGCACGGGATATCCGCCTTTAAAGCCGAATCGATGGCTCCGGTACCGATGCTGATGTCCATAAGAAGGACTTTATGTCCCTTCTTTTCAATATAGTCTTTTATTAAGGTAAGGCCCGCTTCTCTTTCATCGAGCATTCCTACGATCGCGATCGTCATAAATCACCTCCGGCCCCGAAAATGGTCCAACCTCTCCAAAGGATGAAATATCGAAAAATTTCCCTCACCCCTTCCGGCCGAAAGGGGCGAGGGAAAAGGAAGAAACCCGCGAAATCAATCCGTGAATCCCAGTTCGCTCCAGCGGCTCCGGACTTTTTTGACCGTTTCGGGATCAAGCTCGATCTTGATCGGTTTCTTTTCCCAGTCATAGGGAATGGTCGCGTCAAGCAAGAGTCGGCCCGTGATCCACCGCTGGTCAATGGGCAGGGAAGGGTCCAGGGGTGTGGACCGGCCCCTTTTGATGACCTGAGATCGATTCGGCTGGAACCGGAAGGCCAGGGCGTACAGGACCCGGGGAATAT
>CAYTUL010000579.1:0-2934 GCA_964441135.1 uncultured Desulfobacteraceae bacterium
ATTCCCACCCATAGACGGTTATGGATCCCGTATTTTGTTTGTCCGTATTTTCGAGGGCGATGCCCCACCGGCATCTCAAAGATTCTCTCATGGCCGGAGAGCCTCACGAGTGTAGGAAGGAAGCGGTGCATCCCTTTGAAGACCGGGATTCGTTCCACACACTGTCGCCTGAAGACCCTGAGAGAGCATCCCACATCCCTGACCTGTTCTCCGGTCATCCAGTTTCGAAATCCGTTTGCGATCCTGGATGAGATTTTGCGTACGAAACTGTCTTCTCTCTTTTTACGAAGCCCGTTAACCATGTCCAGATCCTCATCAAGGAGCCGCTTTAAGAGGAGAGGGATATCTCCCGGATCATTTTGCCCGTCCCCGTCTAAGGTTATCAGGATTTCGCCATGGGCGTGAATGAAGCCCGTATACAGGGCGGCCGACTGGCCGTAGTTGCGATCGTGAGAAATGAATTGATGCCGGGGATTTTTACTGTGGAGCTCCGGCAGGCGGTCCGCGGTGCCGTCCCCCGATCCGTCATCCACCCACAGGCATTCCCAGGTCCAGGCCGTGTTCTCCATAACGGCCTCGATCTCTTCCGCGAGGGGCATGATATTGTCACACTCGTTGAATACCGGGATAATCATGGTCAAATAGGGTTCCTGTTCCATTTTTATATCGGCGCGGGTTTCCCTTTCAGATTGAGATGAAAATGTAAAAGGAGAGATAAACAAATAATACCAGTATGAGGTTCAAATGACCATTATTTTTATAAAAGAGGCCCGGGTCAAAGTACCAGATTTTTCCCGGACTGGTCCTCTTTAAGGTGGGCAGGAATCGATTTACTTCCAGGCAATAGCGTTCCCATGTTTCGCCGAAACGGACCTTTAAGGCCGCCTCTTCGCGCTTTACGCGGTTTATTGCATAAAGATAATATAAGAATAAATAGAACAAAAGAATATAAATATTCCTGGTAAGAAGCATGATTCCGAACAACACAAAGAACCTGCCGATATACATCGGATTCCTGACAATCCGGTAAGGGCCTCTATCCGCAAGGATCTGATTCTTCTTGAGTGATCCAAAGCTCCAGATCTGTATGAGCTCACCAAAAATGGATACAGAAAAACCGGATAAAAGCAGGGAAGTAGGAATATCGTGGACATAAATGATAAACAGGATGAATAAAATGCCGGCGATGGGATACCTGAACTTCGCCAGGACAGATCTTATTTTCCTGTGGTTAAAGGGCTTGTTCAGGACATTATTCATTTCTTTAATCATTCCGGTGCTTCCTTCTCAGACTTCGAATCATTTTAGAACGTACCAGATTCTTCAAATATTTTCAGCCTAAAAAATCAGTTTCATGCAGTATTGTCCGGTTAGGATATTGCATGAACCACCTTTATCGAAAAAAATGGTCTGTGGGGATCTCTTTTCAGAGACGAAAATGTTAGAAGCAAGATATTTGTGTAAGACCTTCCCCAGGCGGGCAGAATGCTCCTCCAAAGTGAATAGTTCTTTATTCCATCTAATTGAGGAAAAAGCCCTCTGCCCGCCTCGTCTACCTTAATGCAAAAAACTTGCACATAAACGAGTTCGTCTCTGAAAAGAGATCCCCGCAGACCATTGAATTAACGTATAAGCAATATCCTAACCGGACAATACTGAGTTTCATAGGATTTATAGGCTTTTCTTCGGGCCAGAGGATAGAGGATAATGGGGCGTTTTTCAATGAAATGATTCGTAATACACGAAAGTTACGGGGATCTATTCCGGGAAATATTCATTTCATTTCCTGCCATGTTAGTGTTATTCTGTAAAAGAAGATATGTTGGACCTAACATGGAATATCCTGTGACACTTGGGTCCTTTATTTCCACTTCGAGAAGAATAGAAGGCCCGTGGACCTTAAAGGGGGATGTCTAATCATGAAGGTAAAACCGGCTCGTATTATTGGTCCTTTATTGGGTCTCATCCTCTTCGTGACGGCTCTCTGGGTCCTCCATCATGAGTTAAGGGAATATCACATTCGCGATATCATCCTTCATTTTCATGAATTGCCCGTGCGGGGCGTTCTCTTGGGGGTTGTACTGACAATCTTTAGTTATCTAACAATGACAGGATACGATACCCTGGCCCTACGTTATATTCGCCATCCCATTTCCTATGCCAAAACGGCCATGGCGTCCTTTATCGGCTACGCCTTCAGCAACAACGTGGGGTTCTCCATGATTGCGGGGGCGTCAGTTCGATACCGGCTTTACTCGGCCTGGGGCCTGACGGCCTTTGAAGTCACACAGGTCGTCGGCTTTTGTACGCTGACACTATGGCTCGGTTTTTTTACCTTAGGAGGCGTGGTATTTCTTCTTGAACCCCTGGCTCTCCCGGTTTCACTCCACCTCCCCTTTGCCTCCGTGAATATACTCGGAAAGATATTCCTTGCCCTTGTAATCGCCTTTATCCTATTGAGTTTTTTAGTAAAAAGGCCTTTCAAGATTCGGGATTGGGATTTTTCTATTCCCTCACCCGGGCTACTCATCGTCCAGATCACCTTAGCTTCCCTCGACTGGGCCTTATCAGGCACCGTTCTCTATATGCTCTTGCCCACGGTTCCGCATCTCTCCTACCCCATTTTTATCAGCCTCTTTCTGATGGCACAATTCGCGGGCATGATCAGCCAGGTTCCCGGGGGATTAGGCGTCTTCGAATCGGTGATCGTTTTACTCCTGATTCCCTATCTCCCTTCTTCCCGGACAATCGGTTCCCTTTTGGCATACAGGGGTATCTACTATATTATCCCCTTTCTGACGGCGACTCTTTTATTGGGGGCTCATGAGATCTACAGGAAAAAGGACGCATTGCAACGTGTTGCTCAGACCTTTGGTAGCTGGGTCTCGGTTCTGGTGCCCCAGGTCATGTCATTTGCAACCTTCATAAGCGGTG
>CAYTUL010000580.1:0-2934 GCA_964441135.1 uncultured Desulfobacteraceae bacterium
GAATTCGCTTGGCCTCCTTTTCCAGTTTATCGAGCCGCCCCGAGATCACCCCCTGTATCGTGGAGGATATCTCCGATTCACTTATGGATCCCGTCACCCTCCACGTCCCATTGTCCCGGATCAGCGTTCCGGATTCGATCAATGAATTGATCAGCTCTTCCAGATAAAAAGGATTTCCCTCTGCCTTGTCCTGTACAAACCGCTGAAGATCAGAGGGGATATGTTCCGTTTTAAGCAGCGATTCCACCATATTCTGGGTTTCAGACGGAGAAAGATCCTGAAGGCGAATCTCCTGGTATACCTTCGATATCCCCTGAAGCTGATGACTCGTAAACAGGCCCATGGTCGGCCTGTAAACGCACAGGACAACGGCCGGCGGTCGAATCTCTAACAGGAGATGACGGAGCAGATCTGTAAATGACGGATCAGCCCAGTGAAGGTCCTCCAGGCAGAAAACCGTGGGCGCCTTTTTGGCCAGGGCCAAAAGAATCCTGTTTATGGCATCCCTTAGCCTTGATTTCCAGAGCTCCGGGCTCACATCCTCTATATCCCTGTAGGTGAGGGCATAAAGACTCCCGATATAAGGAATGACATCTCCTTCATCGCCCACAAGGTCCGCTGCACCTGATTCGATTTTCTCCTTGACCCTTTCAGGCGGATCGCCCTCTTCGATCTGAAAGATCCTGTTCAGCAAATCGATCAAGGGAAAATAGGGAATGTTCTGGGCATAGGCATAGGCATGCCCTTCCAGCCACTGGGTTTCTTCGAGATTCAGGATCGATCTCAATTCCGCAACCAGCCGGCTTTTCCCAGTACCCGCGTCACCGGAGATGGAAAAGATTTTCCCTTTTCCTTCCCTGAGATTTTCCACCGCCTCCTTGAGTTGGGCCATCTCCGCGTTGCGGCCGATGAGATCGGCCCGTATTCCGGAAAGCCGGTGTAAGGTTTCCGGTTTATCTTTAGGTGACAGCATCCGGTATACAGACACGGGTTCCGCCTTGCCCTTCAAGGTGGTCGGGTCCCGTTTCTCAAAGTTGAAATAGCCCTCGGTTTGGCGATAGGTTTCGTACCCCACCAGGATTTCACCTGTCCGAGCGAGCCCCTGGAGGCGTGAGGCTGTATTGATGGTGTCTCCCGTGAGCCCGTGTGTGCCCTTTTCCATATCCACTTCTCCGGTCACCACCAAACCGGTGTTGATACCGCTGTGCATGGAAAGGTGTCTTCCCACCCTCTCTTCGAGTTGGGGACTCATCCCTTCAATCAATTCATGGATTTCCATGGCCGTCTTGATCGCACGAACAGGGTCGTCTTCATGGGCCTTTGGCACGCCAAAAATGGCCATGACCGCATCACCGACAAACTTTTCAATGAAACCTTCATATTTGGTGACGACCTGGGCTATTTCTCCGAAGATCCGGTTCATAATCTCCCTAACCTCTTCCGGATCAAGCCGTTCGTTCATGGCGGTATAGCCCGCAAGATCCGAGAAAAGGACGGTCACATGTTTCCGTTCACTTTCAGCTTCATGTAAAGACTTTTCTTTTTCCTCGGACTTATCAAGCTTATGACCACACTCGCCGCAGAATTTCCTCCCCAATGGTATTATGGCTCCACATTTGGAACAGATCAATTCCAGTTTAGCACCGCACTCTTCACAGAATTTGACGGCTTCACGATTATAAAACTGGCATTCAGGACACTCCATGGTAATGCCCTCCAAGAATTACTGAAAAAATGATTAGTAGATTTTAGGTAGGAATTTAAGATGACTTGGATGGAGTATAATCAGGATGAACCATTCTGTCAATTTGGGTTTGACCTCAATATATTGTGCCCGATTCTTATGACTGAAATGTTACTCTTTCTTATCTTTATCGATAGTGGGACCGAATTAAATTATGGTCAAGGATTCGATCGGTAGTAGTAAATTTTTCCACTTATCAAAGTACCATGAAAAGTGGAGATACTTGATATCTTTAAATGACGTTTAAGAGTCAAGAGTAGACCCGTTTTTCATCCCAACCCTCTATGAGCCTGGTAGTGTAAAATTTTTTGATTTCTCAAAGGTAAAACTGGAGAATTAATAACGATTTAGCCAAAACGTCCTATTTAACTTGATATTTACGCATCATTTGCGGTTGAAAGCAGTTTATGTTTGACCATGTCAACAAATTCGTCGGGTTTTTCCGGCACAAAAGCGAAATTTTTGAAATAACCGGCCCTGCGACTTTTAATCACGACATGTCTGAATAGGTCAGCCATGTCTAATTTTAGGCAACGCCATGCGGCGAAAATACCACCGAGTCGGGGAACGTCTTTAAGTGTTGTTCCAGCGCTTGCCCAGACATCAACAATATCCAATGCCTGGATGACAAAAGTCTTTTTGAAAAAACGCGGGCAATCCAATTCGATCCGGTCTGAATAAATTCGGTAGCATTTCTTCTTTGAAACCGCGCGTGCACTTGAAGCATAAATCGGCATGGATGCATCCGTCTTACTCGCCAGTACGGCCTGTCTCTTCTCCCACTTTTCCAGAATCAAACCGCAATAGGGGCACTCTTTCATTATATTTTGCAAATTTTTATTGCATGAAGGACATGTTTTCATAATTTTTATTATTGTGCGCAGCCCTTTGACGGACCTCGACCTGTTGTTTCTCCGCTTCTTTTTATCTTTTTAATCCGGTTCTGCAAAGCTATTCTATTGACATTAACTCAATATCTTCCCAAAAACAGGATTAATAAAAGCTTAGAGTATCATTTTCGTACTTGAAATTGATACCTGCGTCAAGAAGATATTCCATAGATTTAGGGGCCGTTGTTGACTAACGTGACAAATTATGACACGCAACTGATGAAGCAGTAAATATCCTGTTCCAGAGGGCATGGCTTCTTGAACGCTTATAGGCGAGATCAGGGTTTCCGGTTTCGAGAA
>CAYTUL010000581.1:0-2919 GCA_964441135.1 uncultured Desulfobacteraceae bacterium
ATCCAGTAGCTTATCAGATCCCGGGTGTGTCCGGGCGTATTCATGGCCATAACGGTAAGATTGGAGCCTAATTTAATCTTATGATCCGGTTTAATCAGAAAATCAATATGGAAGACTTCATAGGGATCTTCATGAATGGGAGTGATATTCCTTTCCTTCAAAATCCTCTTGGCTTCAACATTCAGGTCTCTGATCAACTTGACGGCCCCGGGCCTTGTGAGGATTTCCCGGCACTGCGCGGACCCGCCTATTTGAAGCTCGGGCCAGACATCCTTGAAATAATGAACAGCCCCCACGTGATCGAAATGGGAATGGGTCAGGAGGAGATAGGCGGGATTTCTCTCACCGAGAATCTCTTTAATCCCGGTTTCATAGATCTTTGCAAGGGCTGTGAAGCCCCCGTCAAAGAGAACGGGTTCGGGCCCGTCCAACAAATACACCGGTACATTCGGCGAACCTGCCACATAAAATCCCTTCGTAATTCTTCCGGTTTCTCTTATGATCATTTTTCATTCCGACGGGAAAACCATGCCCAGGGCACCACAGGGTGCATTCTGGCTTTTTTACGTAAATGACGAAATATTTGGGGTTTGTCAAGTCTGAAGCATGCAATCGAAACATTCACAGGCATGAAACCCGAACATCGAATCATAAAAACACGCAGTGGAAGGAACTGGTGCGGGGAATCCGGTATCGAATGACAGACGTTCTCCTTATTTAGCCGGAATTCCACCATTCCCATCCCTTAGGACAAAAGGGCTCAACAGATGTTTCTATGGGTGCCCCTTTCAGTCCCCTCTTAGATCATGGAGGTGATCCCCGAAGCGGTGTTACGGCCTTCAGTTTCCTGATCGGTTTATTGGTGCGTAATTTTCTGGGTATTGAAATCTAATCGGAGCAGTAGGGAGCTTCATTTCATAGTAAGAAATTCGGTCCTAAGGGCCGTGTCGTAGAACCCGCTAAGCGGGAGTAAGAAACAGGGTCTGTGCGATAGGAGTCATTGTCCATTCTCCGTAGCAGTGCTACTGCGGGGGACGGGCTCCGGTCGGATTCTTTAAATTTTTCCAGGAACGGACCCAAAAATAAGCACAGGTCAATGGGTGATTTGGATTCCCTGCATTATAATGTACCGCGTCGTTGATTCTTGTCATCGCTTCCCTTTCCAAAAATATATCCTTCATCAAATATGCCCTGATCGGGAACACCGTCAACTTGGCTTCAAGGATTCAGGGGCTTACAAAGTGTCATCATTACACACCACGTCCTAACTCCGGTTGTCACTCACGGGCAGGCTGTAGATGAAGTTGCTTACCATTTCAAGGATAGCCTTCTCGTACTTCCAGGAATTAAAATGAGTCTCCTTGCCGTAAAAGGGGTCGGCCGTGGTGACCACAACCATATCGAGCTTGTCCTCCAGGACAATCAGTTGTCCTCCGTGACCCCAAGCGAAGTTGACACGATGGTTCCCTGCCTTGGCTGACCACCACATGTAGCCGTATCCTATGTCCTTGAAACGGCCCACCTTTTTAACAGCAAATTCATTCACCGTGTAGGTTTTAAGGGAATCCCGCACCCAGTGAGCCGGGATAATCCTTTTCCCTTTGTATTCCCCGCCGTTAAGATAGAGAAGGCCGAATTTTGCCATGTCACGTGCTGTAAAAAGGATATCCCCGCCACCTATGTAGTAGCCGTCCAGGTCCCGGTTCCAACCGTCGCCGACTTTCACTGCGAGCGGTGAAAACAGGTACTCCTCACCAAATGTCTTAAGGTCCCTGCCCGTAGCCCGTGCCGCGATAATTCCCAGCCAGTGGGCCGTCAGATTGCTGTACTGAAACGCTGTTCCAGGATCCGCGGTAAGAGGGATATTGACGATGTCGCTCAGGTATTTGCCCGTCCAGAGCGCCTCCCATAGAGCCGGATCCGTCTCCTCCCAGGGATATCCGGCCCGCATTTGAAGCATGTCCCGTAGGGTAATCCGCTTTTTCCTCGGGTCGGTTATTTGACCCGCAACATCTGGAAAGAAATCCAGCATCTTCTGGTCCACGCTTGACAGGTAACCCTTGTCAAGAGCGATACCCACAAGCGCCGAGGTATAACTCTTCGTTACCGATGCCCTCCTGCCCAGTTCATCGATTGCGCCCTGGTTAAAATATTTCTCGGCAATGAGACGGCCGTTCCTGATAATCAGCAGGCTATATATGGTCTCGAGTTTAGAAGCGTTATAATAGGCCTTCGCCACCAGCATCGGGTCCAGCCCCTCCGCCTTAGGCGTGGATACCTCCCAGTCGTTACGATGCACGGGTGCGTAACCGATCGCTTCCAGATCCTCGATGGAAGGGCCGCATCCTAAAAGCATGGACACGCTCAGGATGGCGAGGGCAGTCAAGAAGAATGAATAACGGAGCGAGAGTTTCCTGATTTTATACTCCAATTAGGTACCTCCAATAAAAATTATAACCCCCTCAAGCGGGAGTTCGGATAATATATGGGTTGCCAATGAAGCCATTTCTGCTTGCAATCCATACCCTATCATTTTTTTCGGGTCAAGACCGAAGAATAAGAGTAAACTCATATTTTCATCTAAATGAAATGATAAATAAGAGGGGGCGTTGGTGCAGAAATTGCTTTATGCTGGGAATAGTATACCTGGACACTCTCTGTACCTATGTCCCCTCTTACTTTCATCCTACCACAACAAATTGTTATTCTATCTACTCTAAGAACCAGCATGCCATAAAAAAAGCAGAAAACAATTTCACACAATTAAATTGACAGTACGCAAAAAAATACAGATTATTAATCAATAATCTTATAATTCTAAATTTATATCGAGGAGGAAATATCTAAATGGATGTTGTCCAGGCAATAAAAGAAAGAAAAAGCGTAAGGGCCTTCAAGCCGGACCAGGTGCCCCTGGAC
>CAYTUL010000582.1:0-2912 GCA_964441135.1 uncultured Desulfobacteraceae bacterium
ATCAAGCAGCACCTGGAAGAACCAACGCGACCCTGGAAGCTTAATGCGGAAGACCGGGTGGGAGAGATGCTGACCCTGGGCGTCAACGTGGAACGGGGTGTTGGATCGATCATTCCCATCCAGGCGACGCGCATTCCGTTTGGAGGCGACGCGGAACGGGGGGCCGACGGGTATCTAAGCATGGTGCAGGCCACGGGCCGTATCGAAAAAATCCTCGACGAAAGCCGCAAGGTAGCCACCACCGGAATCTTCTACTGCGCGGAACCTCTGGGGATTGACCGCAATCATGTGAATTCATCCATCCATCTCCATTTTATGGGTGCTTCCACACCGAAGGACGGGCCCTCGGCGGGCGGGACCATCGGCCTCGCCCTGACCTCCGTTCTGACGGACCGGCCCATCCGCAGGGATGTGGCCATGACCGGGGAGATAGACACCCAAGGCCGGATACTGGCCGTGGGCGGAATGGATGTGAAGCTGGAAACGGCCATCGATGTAGGCTGCAAGACCATGATTATCCCGAGGTCAAATCTGGTGGGCGAGGGAGGGATCGAGCGGTTACCGGAAGCCCTCAAGCAGGATCTCCAAATCCTCCCCTATGAAGAGTGGAAGGACCACCACCCGGCCTTCGACTATGAACGTCATGCCCTCCAGGTGATCGCCGTGGATCACATCGTACAGGCGGCGGACATCTCGTTTATCGACCCGGTTGAATTAGATGAACTGGAGACACTTTTTCTCCCCCATGCTCTTTCCATCGCGGAGACCCGGAGAGAGGCCTTGAAGTCTCCCAAAAAGTGCTGCTGTATTTTCCATCCCAAGGAGCCGGAAGAACTGGATATAGAGACATTCAAAGAGCCTTTCTGGGAGCGCTGCAATTGTATGTTCGTCCTGCAGCCGGAGGTCAAAAAGGCGATCCTGGACAGACACCCCGGTATGGAAAGCAAGGTGCGATTCTTTGAGATCGTGCCTTCTCAGAAAGGGATTCCCTTGGTTATTCGGGAGATAAAGGAATCCCTTTCTGAAAAACCCGGCATGCCGGCGCGCGTTTCCATGGTGGCTCCCTATTATTTCCTGATCCGTAGCGGTATATCCCACATAGATATCCCTGTTTTCTCCTATTTCCAGGGGCTGCGATCTTTTGCAAACAACTATACACGACAGGGTTTAAAGATAAAGGAATGCAAGCCCGTGCTGAATCGCGTGCTTTGCCATCTTGCCATGATGCCCACGGAGCAGCTTGATGCCTGTCCTTTCCTGATCAAGTTCAACGGCATATACTTGGTCGATCTATCCTTTATCCCTGAAAAATACCGGCTGGATAAGAAACGTGCGGAACGGATCCTGAACAGATGCCTGACGGCCTGGCTGACCACCCTGGAAAGTCGATTGGACCGGCTCCACGGGGTCGGGGCATTGCATCGGGAATCACAGGTGGGATGAGACAGTATTCTTCACGACCGGTCCTTCGGTATGGGGATTTATTTAGGATTTTGAACCAGGTACTGATCCCGCTTCTTCCGTTCCGAGCCTCACGGGCTGGTCTTTTCAACAACTTATCTGCGAGGGAAAATTACCCCCTCCGCCGTTCTCCCTCCCCTTCGGGTCGGGAGCCGGGGCTTCCCCCACAGATAAGTTGCTGAAAAGACGAAGCCCTCCCGGCAGTCACTTCAGAAACGAAATCTGTACCTGGTTCAAAAGGCTGTCATGTTACTGATTTGGAAATGATTTCCCGGATCGCTTGATCCATTTGGTCCGCTGAAAGGATATGTATTTTCACGCCCGCATTGGAAAGAACGTAGCCCGGTCCTTTATGGGAGATGTCCTCCTTCATGCCGACATGGTCCACACCCCGGTCCACCAGCCACTCCGCCACTCGGATGCCTTTCGCGGTCTCCACGGATTGGTGGGGATTTTGCATGATCTCACGCCTTTCTATCTCCCCGTCCTTCCGCCGCAGGTGCGCAATACCGAAATAAGGGGCCTCCCCGAAATGCTTGCTTATCCGGCCCGCCTCATCTTCAAGGCGAAGCGCGATCCGGTCATGGGATCTCTCCCGGGGGCCGTAGTGGATAATAACCTTTTCCACATGGGGCACCCGGTTTCGTATCTCCATCTCAATGTCCTTACTGACTTGGTACGCCCTGTCCAGATTTTCCGTTTTCAGGGTGATGGTGGCCTGGATAAATCGAAACCATCCCGCGTTTCTTCCCATGAGGGACTTGACTTCACTGACCATGGGCTCCCTTTTGATAATCTCCCGGACCATGTCCAGCGTGGAAAAATCGATGGATGCGTCAAGCAGCACCCTCATCCCGTCGGAGAGCAATTCCCACCCGGCCCGGGCGATAAAGATCAGGATCAGCATGGCACCGATCTGATCCACTGTAACGCCCAGGACGGCCAGAGGGAGGTCGAAATAGCTGAGGGTAACGGATATCAGGACCACCATCGAGGAGAGGACATCGACCTGACGGTGCCGGCCCTCGGCAATCAGGGTGGGAGACTCCGTCCTTCGGCCTGTAGATAGGGCGTACTGTCCAAAGAAGAAAGTGGCCGCGGTCCCTGCGGCAAGCAGGATGATATAGACTGGGGAGATGCGGGGCGGGCTTTCGGTCCTGGAGAGGATCTCCCTGATAATCTCATAACCCGCCAGGAAGATAAAAAGGGCTATGACCACGGACGCGACGTTCTCCAGTTTATACAGGCCCAACGGGAAGGACCGGGTTTTCCGGCTGGAGAGCCTGACGCCACCGTAAATCACGAGGGAAGCGACGGCATCGGTCCCCGAGTCAATGGCGCTGGCCGTAATGGCCAGGCTGCCCGAAAAAAGGGCGAGCAGGCCTTTCATGACGGCGAGGGCGAGATTCAGCAGGAAGGCGTATCCCGCGACCCTGTGAATATGCCTGGTC
>CAYTUL010000583.1:0-2911 GCA_964441135.1 uncultured Desulfobacteraceae bacterium
GGACAACGGCCTTTATTCCCTCCTTGATGGCCACATCCACCCCGTCCCGGAAGGGGAAGAAGGCGTCGGATACCATGGTTGATCCGATCAGGCCCCCCTTTGCCTCCCTGGTTTCCCTGTCAATCTCCTCGAGGATACCCGGATCCTTCTCGCCATTCTTTATCATGAGTGCCAGATCCCTGTGGGGAAGGCCGTGCCTGTCGAAACAGAGGGCGTCTGCATATTTGATATAGGCCTTGTATATGGCAATATCGGCTACCCCGACCCTGTCCTGCTCACCGGTCCCTATTCCCACCGTAACCCCGTCCTTGACGTAGATCACGGAATTGGAGGTGATCCCCTGTTCCACCTGCCAGCCGAAGAGCATGTCGGTGTAATCATCATCCGTCGGTTTTCTTTCGATGATGTATTTCTTCCCCTTATACTCCGTGCTGGCCAGGGAAAAATCCGCTGAGGTCTTAATCCGGTTGAGGGGGGACTGTTGAAGGATGATGCCGCCGTCAATCAGGCTCTTGAAGTCAACGAACCGGGCGTCCTGATAATAGGAAAGGTCGTCTATACGGCCTATCCGCACAATTCGCAGGTTTTTCCTGCCGGCAAGCATGGGAATTGTTCTATCATCAAAATCCGGCGCTGCAACCACTTCCAGGTAATTCCGGGATATCATTTCAGCGGTCTCAATGTCCAGGGGCCGGTTGAACACGGCGCATCCCCCGAAGGCTGCCACCCTGTCCGCCCTGTTGGCCTTATGGTAGGCGTCCGGGATACTTGAACCGTAGGCCACGCCGCAGGGATTGTTGTGTTTGACGATGACCGCCGCGGGTCCTTCGGAGAGATATTTTATAATATTGATTGCATTGTCGATATCCGTCAGGTTGGTCTTGCCCGGGTGCTTTCCGGCCTGGATCATGTCCTCTTCGGTTATGGCGGAGACGAGGCCCTTTCCGGGTTCGATAAACCTGCAATCGCCTAATATCAGGTTCCCGTTTACGAGTTCATAGAGGGCAGCCTCCTGGCCCGGGTTCTCCCCATAACGAAGGCCCTTTTCGATCAGCTCCCCGCTTTTTTCATCGGGGATCTTCCAGGTCTTTTTCCTGTAAACAAGGACCTGGCCGCCGAAGGACAGGGTCACTTCCGGCGGAAAATGATCATCCATCACAGTCCGGTACATCTTTTTCAGATCATTCGTCATATCGCCTCCGAAAGACACGTCAGTAGTCAGTGGTCCGTTGTCAATGGTTTCTTTTTAATCCTTGTTGGGCATGTTTCCAATGGATTTTATATATGCACTTAATTTGGGGGTCAGTTCATCTACGATTTTTTGTAAAGATAGAATTTCATCTTTGGATAAAAGATCCCTTTGATGGGCTCTTCTAAGCCAATGTCTGACCTCAAATAACGAACCTCTGGCAATTTTTGCAAATCTCCTGTTATCAGCAAAGCTCCCGCGGCCCGTTCCTTCAGCAATATTGGCACCGATACTGTCGGCCGAATTGATTAATTGTCTACCGACAGTGTCCTGTGCTAATCGGTCCCATTGAATAGTAATTTTCCATATGAGATCAGACAATGTTTCAGCCAATTGATATACACGAAGATTTTCGAATCCGGTTTGAGCCATTTTGACTCCGGCACAAGAACGGCAAATTGGTTTGAAGGCCCTGAGTCATTGAATAAAGCACATACAAGTGAAGACAGAACAACGGACAACGGACAACATACAACGGACTCATTTATGCTTCTCGATGTACGCATACGCGTTGTGATTGTGTATGGACTCGAAGTTTTCCGATTCCACGGCAAACCAGGTAATATTCGGGTCATTATCCAGTTTCTGGGCGATGTCCCTGACGATATCTTCCACAAACATGGGATTTTGGTAGGCCTTTTCCGTGACGTATTTTTCATCCTCCCGTTTCAGCACGGAATAGACTTCGCTCGAGGCCGATTCCTCCACGAGGCGGATAAGATCCTCTATCCAGATAAACTTCTTGAACCGGACCTGAAGCTTCACCTCTCCTCGCTGGTTATGGGCGCCGAAATCGCTGATCTCCTTGGAGCAGGGGCAGAGGGTGGAGATGGGGACATAAATGATGGTTATCAGATCACTTCCTTTGTTCAGCGACCCCTTAAAGGTGCAATTATATTCCATAAGGCCCTCGCTTCCAGAGACAGGGGCCATTTTTTTAATGAAATATGGAAAAGAGACCTCCATGTGGGCGCTTTCGGCCTTCAGTCTCTCCTTCATTTCACCTAAGATCTCGGTAAAATTTTGAAGGGATATGCGGTTGCTGTGCTCGTTGAGGATCTCCACGAACCGGCTCATATGGGTTCCCTTGTGATACCGGGGAAGGTTTACGTACATGTTGATCTTCGCAACGGTCTGCTGTTTGCCCATGTTCTTGTCCAGGACGGTTATGGGATAACGGATCCCTTTCACTCCTACCTGATCGATATCGATATTTCTTTCGTCCATGTGATTCTGGATGTCTTTCATGATATTCCTCAAAATCGGTTGATATTATTAACCTATTCTTAGATTTCTTAAGGATTAAAGTCAATAGAAAGATGACGCGCTGATGCGCGCGTTGGTGGTCGGTGGGTGGTATGTTGCGGGTCGATTATGGATTCATTCGGCATTTTTTATTTTGCCGGCTGCTGACAATTGACTGCTGATAGCCGACGGATGACCGCGTTTTGATCTTGCTTTTCTTCCGGGACATGGATATGTTATATTCCCTTCATAACATCTATCGGGTCGTGGTTTCGTCTGGAAGCGCATCCCGCACTTGGGTGCGGGAGAGTCAGAGTAAGTAAATCATAAAGGAAATAAGACGGGGCGTGGCGCAGTCTGGAAGCGCACCTGCTTTGGGAGCAGGGTGTCGGAGGTTCAAATCCTCTCGCCCCGACC
>CAYTUL010000584.1:0-2909 GCA_964441135.1 uncultured Desulfobacteraceae bacterium
GCCCGGCTTTACATGTTTCGTGTTCTCAGGGATCCTGATGTAATCCGTATCAAAGGTTGATAGATAATAAAATTCATCTTTTGTGAGTTTTTCCTGGACATAATCGAGAAGATCGGCCCGTTGAACACGGAATGAGAACAGGGGAATGCCTTCCTGCTTGAATATTATGGTGATCTCTTCGATCTCTTCCGAGATGATGGGTGCAATGGCCGTTAGGGCGACCTCCAGGGCCCTTGTATTATAGAAATATTTGTTATTCTGCAGGTCAATGATTATTTTTTGCCGGGAGATGTCCACACCGATATCGCTGAAACCCGAATTTCCAAGGGCTATGGTTACCCGGACAGCCTGTGGTAAGTTTTTATAGGATTCCTGCTCCCTGTAGGGTGGATCATATATGGGGATCATGGGCCTTCCAACTTCAAAGGGGAAGGTTAGATGAAAGCCGACAGTGTCCCCCCGCTGGTATGTGAGGTCCATTTCGGCCCAGTTCCAGAGGTTAAACCTCGCGCCCAGATTGATTTTTGAGGGTACAGGTTCCTTGAAATATTTTCTCCGGGCCGGGTCCCGTGTCTTATGATACTGAATCGGGTTGTACTCGGCCATCAGGCTCCATTTATCGGAAGGGGCGAATTGGATTCCCCAGAAGAAGTTGGAATCCTCAAGCCAGGTTCCCGGGTCATCCAGGATTTCGATTTTTATACCTTCGTTTTGAGCAGGGAGGGGCCTATCGCCAAACCGGCCGTTCCCGAGTCCCAGGGTTAGATCAAAAGGATAGATCTGCTTGTTAACAACGAGGTATTGCGACGCATAGAGCCTTGTGCCGTGAGGATCCATTATACCAATGGAAAAGGCAGGCAGGTACTTCCCCTCCGGGAGGATCTGATATTTAAGATCCAGGGCTTTATCCTTGGTGTTACCATAACCCTCAAAACCAGGAGTTTCTACTTTTACTCCTAATATCTCTGTGACCCGCAGCCCCATCTCCAGCCCTTTCCACGGGCTGATCGCGGTGTATATGTACCTGTAGGGATCGATCTGGCTGATCCCCACACGGAAATGGTTTTCCTTCATCACCCTTGCTGTGGGTATCTCCATGAGACCCGTCCCCCCCCAGTTAGAGGGATGGATAAGGGAATTATCCGAAGCGAAGGAGGATGGGACGGGGAGACCTGGGAGGATTTTAAAAAGAAACGCGAGAATGATTACACTTAATTGGGCAGTACGAAATAGGATGGTCATTACAGCCTGGTTGTGTGGTGAAGCGGTAAATGGTTAATGGGCAATGGCCAATGAGCAATTATCAATGATCATTGGTCATCGGTCAATTGTCAATTGTCAGTTGTAAATTGTCAACGGCTAATGGCTAATGGGCAACGGGCAATGATCAATGGTCATTAGTCAACGGTCAATTGTTAAGTGGTTATGAAATCGGGCGTTTTAGTATAATTGTATGATCACACCCGCTACGACGGCCATTTGCATCATGATCTGGGTGATGTCTTTTATTTCCCGGAGCCATGCAATGCGCTCTAATTTTTCAGGGACGATAATGGCATCTCCTGGCTCAATGTCCTTGATCTCACGGCCAAAGAGATCGACCTCCCATCTTGACTTCAGGGGATTCCAGCTCAGCCATCCCTTTGAAAGCTGCCTGGCGCTCCCGTCGACCTTTAATACATAGACCTTATTCGAATCTGCATATAGTGAATATCCGCCGGCCATTGCAATATAATGCTTATAATCGAAACGGTCTGAATAGATAAAACTTCCCGGCGCCATGACCGCGCCCGAGACACTGACCGAGTTATTTATTTTTGGGACATCAAGGCTATCCCCATCCTCGAGCTCAATATCATATTCACTGCCCTTCAGGAGCCTCTGATGTGCCAGGCTGATGGTCAACCTGCCGGCCGCCTTTAGTTTCTTCAGGGATTCTATAAAATCTTTTTTACTTTTCAGCTCCACTTCCCGGGCCTGCACCTCTTCCGGAGACAGGGCGGTCGATACCTGGGTTGCGGTTTCTAATGTTAAATCCCTTTCGAGCCTCAGGATCATTTCCTGAAGACTCCGCTGTTGAATCTCCTTTACACTCTCTCTTGTAAAGAAAGCGCCCCGCAGGTAGGCTTTCTCTGTGAATCCTCCGGCCCTTTCAATGAGGGATGAGAGCTTTTCTCCCTTTTTTATGGCATATGATCCGGGATAGTTTACCTCCCCGGTGATTGTCACGAGTTTGTAGAGGTCCCATTCAGGGACCTGCCTGATAAAAAGGAAGTCGTTCACCTCTAACGGGAGGTTGTGGGAAGGATCTCCTTCCATGGCCTTTGATAAATCAATGATAAATCGCTCCGTTTCCGGCCCGCGCTCCGTTACTTTTACCCTTGTTATTTCCGCCCTGTTCGAGGCAAAGTAGAGCAGGCCGCCGGCCAAGCTTATGACGTCCTTGACCGTGGTTACCCCGGGTGTTACGCCATATTCACCCGGATTGGCTACGGCACCTGTGATTTGGACCTGGTTCTTCACCATAGAAACCGGGAAGATCGTTACCAGATCCCCGTCATTGAGGGGGAAATTTTTTTCGCGATTCTTTTCAATATCGATCAGGTCTCCTTCAAAAAAGGTCCTGAATTGATGATTTTCGATTCTCCTAAGCTGCACTCTCCCCTTATAGGCCATACTTGCAAGGCCGCCTGCCATATGAATCAGGTCGAGAAGCGAGGTTTCGCCCTTCAGTTCATAGATGGCCGGGTTTTTGACATACCCCGCGATTCCTACCAATGGCCCGACGGTCGGGATAAAAATGACGTCTTCGGGCATAAGCCTGATATCCTTGGTCTTATCCCCCCTCATAATGAAGTCATATAGGTCAAAATGGGTAATGATCCGCCCGTTTCTCCTCAGGTGGATAT
>CAYTUL010000585.1:0-2907 GCA_964441135.1 uncultured Desulfobacteraceae bacterium
GGAAAGAGATTGCTGAGCACCCAAGCTTTTGAAAAGGACTAAATAGTTACAAAAAACTGTGTCATAATTCGTCAAAAATGTCATTCCGGACGAACGATGCGAAGCATAGTGAGATCCGGAATCCATGAATATTGAATAATCTCGAGGGCTTCTGTATATCCCGCAGCCTTCGGCGGGAGATGACCTGTTGCGACACAGTCTCGAAACGATTGGTGAGATTCAAGGGGCATGATTGTATTTAGCTGATGCCTGGAGGGTGATCGATGAATACAGGGAGGATGGAAAAAACAAGTACCGATATAGCGGTCATCGGCTCAGGGGTCACAGGTCTTGCAGCGGCTCTGACTGCAGCGGAAGGAGGAGCCCGGGTTATTCTTTTTGAAAAACAGCGGTCTGTCGGCGGCACCTCCAATTTTTTTGAAGGCACTTTTGCCGTGGAAAGCGTATTGCAGCGGAAGGATTATATCACCTACAGCCGGGATGACGCCTTCAGGGCCATTATGGAATACAGCCACTGGCGGGCAAATCCGCGACTGGTCAGGGCCTTTGTGAATGAATCTGCTGAAACCATATCCTGGTTGTTGCATCACGGGGTCGAGTTTTCCGATATTACGATCAACATGCCCGATGAGCCCCGAACCTATCACGTTCCTAAAGGAACAGGAGCCGCCGTGGTGAAGGTGCTTGTCGAGAGAGTCAGGGAGATGGGGGTTGATCTGAGGCTTGAAGCGCCGGTGAAAAGGATTCTGAGAGAAGGAGACCGGATCACAGGAGTCATTTTTGACGAAAAGGAGCATTCGGAGGAAGCAGCCGCCGGGGCCGTCATAATTGCCAGCGGTGGTTATGCCAACAATAGGGAATGGATCAAAAAATACTCGGGGTTTGAACTGGGAGAGAATCTGCTTCCTATAGGCAATGTCGGGAAGATGGGGGACGGTATCCGTATGGCATGGGAGGTCGGAGCGGATGAGGAAGGGATTGATGTCCTTGAGATGTACCGGGTCGGTCCCATTGGACCCGATTACGTCATGAAGGGACCTGCCGAACTGATTGCAGCCCAGCCGGATCTATGGGTCAGTCCCACGGGAGAAAGGTTCTGCGATGAAAGTATCGGATTCTATGAAACCTCCATAGGAAACGCCAATGCCAGGTTCAAAGAAGGGTACACCTACAGCATCTTTGATGAGACGATCAAGGAGGAGATTATAGAGAAGGGGACCTTCAAGAGCCAGGGGCAGGATAAACCACCGGGGACACGGCCTGTTGACTTCGACGAGGAACTGAAGGCCGCGCTGGAGAAAGGTAGCAAGGAGATATTTGTCGCGGATTCCGTGCAAGGACTGGCTGAAAGGATCAGGGTAGCCCCGGCAGTCCTCAGGGCAACCGTGGATGAATACAACGAGTCTTGTGAGAAGGGTCATGATGATCTCTTTGCCAAGGACCCAAGATATCTCCGTCCCCTAAAGGCTCCCCCCTATTATGCAATCAAGACCCGCACCATCTTTTTGGGTACCCTCGGGGGTATCAAGATAAACCACAAGATGGAGGTGGTGGATAAAAAGGGAGACATTATTCCAGGCCTCTATGCCGGGGGATATGACGCGGGGGGTATGTATGGAGACAGCTACAGCATCAGGAAGTCCTCCGGCGCGTCCTCGGCCTTTGCCATCAATTCCGGTCGAATCGCGGGGAAGAATGCCCTGAAATATCTGGCTTCATTATAATCAGAGAAAATCCATATACTTCATTAGTGGAAAGACTATATGCCGTTCGCTCAATGATCTCCATTATCCTGTGCAAAAAGCTCCGTCATGCCCGCGAAAGCGGGCATCCAGTAATCATTGTATTTCCTACTGCCCTGGATTCCCGCCGCAGTTTATCCCGCACTTGATGCGGGACGGGAATGACGAATCAGGATCCATAGTCCGATGACTTGGCGAATTGGGAGTCTTTATTCATCGTTCGAAATAATAGCAAACCGTTCTTGGACAAGAATACATAGGAGAATGAATGCAATTTAACAAGATTTATGGATTAGCAGAGACGGAATGGGAACACCTGAAGGAGAAGAATCCTGTTCAAATATATGTTTCATCATTAATGGATAATGAAACTGCGCAGGCTGTATCCCTGAGGTTTCAGACCGAGATAGATAATCACAACGTAAACGCGAAGGTCATTCAAACAGGGTCTTTCGGTTATTATGACCTTGAGCCGGTTGTCATGATAGAAAAACCCGGGCAGCCCATTGTTTTCTATAATAATGTAACTCCGGAAACCGCTTCCGGGCTCGTGAATGACTATCTGACACCTTCCCTCGCCCCTGACCATCCTTTGTTTACACTGCAAAACCGGATCGTTCTACGGAATTGCGGTCATATCAATCCGGAGAATATCAATCATTATATCTGTATCGGAAACGGTTACAGCGGACTTTCAAAGGCCCTGATGATGGATGGGAAAGAGGTCATAGAGGAGTTGAAAAAATCCGGCCTCAGGGGCAGGGGTGGCGCCGGATTTGACACCGCCGATAAATGGCGGGCCTGCCATGACGCGGAAGGAACGGAAAAATTTGTCATCTGCAATGCCGTGGACGCCGATCCTCATTCAAAGACCGCCCGGTTACTCTTAGAAAGCGACCCCCATTCCGTCCTGGAAGGCATGGTGATAGGAGCCTATGCCGTCGGGGCCTCAAAATGCGTGATTTGCGTGAACAAAGAATACCAACCCGCAATAGGGAGACTTCGCAGGGCCGTCGATCAAATGAAGACATACAACCTCGCGGGGGATCATATCCTGGATTCAGCCTTCCATTGTGAAATCGAGATTGTCGATGTGGAAGCGTCTCTTGTTTCCGGGGAGGAAACCGCCCTTTTATGCCTGCTGGAGGCAAAACAGGCCATGCCC
>CAYTUL010000586.1:0-2900 GCA_964441135.1 uncultured Desulfobacteraceae bacterium
GGCTAAAAAGAACTGTGAAAAATGGCTCCAGGATAAGAACAAGCACCAGGTGGCGGGCCTCGTGGCCCAACGACTTGCCGTAAGGAATAACGGCAAGCCCGTGTGCGTGGAGTTGGGTTGTCATATGGGCGCCCTCATGCACCTCATTGAGAGGAGAACAGAAGATTTGGGAGGGGAGGCAACCATAATCGGTATTGAGCCCCACCAAAAACCGGTTGTCCTGGGGCGAGAACGATTCCCATCCCTCACATTCCACGAAGGAGACCACGAAGACATGGTTGACGGAAAGGTCGCCCTTCCGGAACACATTTCCGTGTTATTGATGTCCTACATGTCCCTTTTCATGCGACCGGAAATGCTGGAAGACGTCATTGGGTTCGCCGAAAGGCGGTGCGACAGCGTCGTGATTCTGGATGACCTGTCCAACATGGAAGGAGAATTTGCCGTCCCCCGCCGGCATTACCTCCTCCATCCTTATCGATTGGTTCTTGAACACCATGGGTTTAAAATCCGATCCATGATCTTCGCGGAAGAGCCGGATCAGGCCGTCAACGGCATCCTTATTGCCGAAAATCACTCTGTTTCAAACCCTTAGATCAAAGTAGGGCAATAGGCAGCCGGACCTTCCGGCCCCATCACCGTGTTTTAATCCCAAATATCTACGGTTTTACCGTCAATAACAATATCGGTATCCGGTCTAAAGGGCGTGTATTTCTTATTTTTCCCTTCAAAAAGCAATCCCCCTCCCATTCTGTCGGGGTTCTCTTTCCAGTCAAATAATTCAAGGAACAGGTTCCCTTTGATCTGTTCCCTGTTCGGAATACATCTGTAGTTATCCCCGGATATCTGTGTGTGATATCCGAAAAACCGGATCTTCCGGACCCTCATCTCTTTAATGCAACAAAAATTTCTTAATTCATAGATGTTATGGATCACCTGATGGACCCTTTCCCCTGAATCAAGGTAATAAACATAGGAGACATCCTTATCCACTACGGTCGTCCCCTTCATCTTTACGATGAGGGAGATATTAATATATTGATCACTATACTGAGCCAGATGAATTAACGTCTCTTTCCAGTTCGGGATTTGAGGAAATAGTACGAACATGATCACCAGGTCATAGGTGGACCCGGGCAGATTTTCCGGAAAATACCCCTCGATGAAGTGGGAGTCCGGCATATTCCTTCTGCCGATTTTGATAACATCGGAGTCGGGGTCAATACAGGTGTAATGAATATCCGGCTGAATGGATTCCATGATTGCATTTCCCAGACCGCCGGCACCGCCGCCGATATCCAGTATCCGTGTACCGGGACGTATGTAATCCGGGGAAAGATAATACCTTTCGGATTCAAAAAAGTCCTGGATATGGAGCCTCTCCCTCGAATACAATTCGGCATTCAGTTTGCCTTTGGTATATGCCTTTTCCATAATGTTCCGTTCCGTTCCCCGTCAGCCGGGGTGATAGGTTCACGAAATATTCCCTTTTCAAGAGCACGCCTGCCTCAGGATTCATCCTGCTTTTGGCATGATTACTGCAACTCATATAAATCATAAGAGGAACGTGATGGTCAATGCATTTGTTTTTATGGACCCCTGAATATGAAATCGTACACGGCAAAGCAAAATGATGGGATTTAATAAAAAGGATCTCCCGGCCGATACCCATCCGGACGCGGTTAAGGCCCTGAATTACCTGGATCTCTTTATGAATGAAGAGGCGGATCCAAAGAGTAAAAAAGGCGACTTTGAAAGGGGTTTTACCCTGATTAACCGTTTAATGGGGGATCACAAATACGAACCTTCGGTCCCGTTCATATTCTCTCTATTTATCTACCTCAAGGGCAATCCCGAATCGGCCGCTTTTTTCACGGCCAGGGCATTATTGCAAAAGCCGGATTTCCCAATAGCTCGAAAGGCACTCCCCTTTTACCTGAAGTCCGTGGGTGCAAGGGAAGATCCTGAGGAATACCTCCATTTCGCAAATCGGGGAACATGGGAGTGTATCCGGGCATATTGGGAGTTGGGGAGGGACCATTTTGAAAAGGGAGATCTCGCGATGGCGGACCATTATGTCCAAAGGGCCAATGCGTTGAGATACCCCAGAGATTGTAAGCCGCCTGATTATGGGTCCGTGATGACCGCCATGAAAAAGCATGTGGCCGAGGGCACCTATGATGTGGAGATAGAAAAATGGTGGGCGACAAGAAAGGAATATTTCCCCCCGGCGTCTGAGGATGATGCCAGGCAGAACTATGAGAAATGGCTCAGAGATCCCAACAAACATCAGGTCGCCCGCATCGCAGCACGCCTTCTTTTGATGGGCCGGAGAAAACCGCCTGTTTGCGTGGAACTGGGTTGCCATATGGGGGCCCTCATGCACCTTATCCGCGATAAGGCAAAACAATGGGGTGTCGAAGCCGATATGGTCGGGATCGAACCGGATCCAAATCCGGTCGCCCTGGGACGCAGGCAATTTCCGGAACTTACCTACCATGAAGGAAACCATGATGACATGGTATCAAGAAAGGTCCGGCTCCCTGAGAGTATTTCGGTCCTGCTGATGTCCTACACATTATTCTTTATGCGGTCGGAAATGGTGGAAGATGTCATACGGTTTGCTGGCGGTTGCTGCGATCATATTGTCATATTGGATGACCTGTCCAACATGGAAGGCGAGTTCGCCATACCCCGGCGTTTTTATCTCCTGCATCCCTTCCGGGCGATCCTTGAACGCCATGGATTGGCGATCAAGGCCGTGACTTACGCGGATGAGCCCGATCTGGGCGTCAATGGAATCCTGGAAGCCGAAAACCTTAGCCTTGCACATGCTTAATATTTCTCAGTAAATATCCGGGCCCGGAGGACCCGGCTTTGCTTTACCCCTAAAAGGGGGT
>CAYTUL010000587.1:0-2164 GCA_964441135.1 uncultured Desulfobacteraceae bacterium
TGAATAGTGCCGTTTATAACGTCGATGCTGACCTTGTCTCCCTTCTCGACGATCGCAATGGGGCCGCCCTCCGCCGCTTCAGGGGATATGTGTCCGACAAAACACCCGTTGTTTGTACCGGAGAAACGGCCGTCGGTAACGACAGCGGTCGCCTTGTTGAGGCCCATGCCATTTAGATATTTCAAGGCCCTATACATCTCGACCATTCCGGGTCCGCCTTTGGGACCTTCATACCGTATCACAACGATGTCCCCCTCCTTGATATGGCCGTCTAAAATAGCCTTGTTCGCTTCTTCTTCGGAATCGAACACGACCGCCGTGCCCGTGAATTGCCGGACACTCGGGTCTATGGCCGCGGGTTTGCTGATCCCCGTTTTGGGTGCGAGATTGCCCCTGAGCACAGCCAGCCCGCCGGATACCCCGAAGGGGTCATCCATCGTTTTGATCACCTCGTTATTTTCAGGAAATCGATACCGGAAATGGGCGATATTCTCCATCATGGTCATGCCGGTGCATGTCATGACATCCATATTGAGAATGGTTTGAAGGCGGTCCATGACGCGAGGAATGCCTCCGGCCCTCCAGAGATCCTCCATGTCATAATTACTGGCAGGATAGACCTTCGCGATGGTCGGTGTGTCCTTACCGAACTTATCAAAGGCCTCTAAAATATGAATGTCCGATTCGGCCTCATAGGCCAGCGCGGTTAAATGGAGAACCGCGTTGGTGGAACCCCCGATGGTCAGGCAGACTTTAACGGCATTTTCCAGAGATTTATTGTTTATGATATCTCTTGCCGTAATGCCGTGCTCTACAAGATGGCATATGGCCTCACCCGATTGTTCGGCCAACCTTAATCTCTCTGCGTAAACAGCGGGTATGGCCGCGCCGTCTGTAAGGGTCATGCCCAAAGCTTCCGCTAGGCAGCACATGGTGTTGGCTGTACCCATAAAGGAGCAGGAGCCGCAGGTAGGACAGGACAGATCTTCGATATTCCTGTATTGTTCCAGGGAAATCCTATTGGTTTTGAGCATGCCCATGGCCTCCGACACGGATGTGGCGTCGGATTTGCGGCCACTGAATTCGATACCGCCAAGCATCGGCCCGGCGTTTACAAGGATAGCGGGAATATCAAGCCTCGCGGCGGCCATTAACATTCCCGGTACGATCTTGTCACAGGAAGCCAGGAGAACGATTCCATCCAGGGGATTCGCACCGGCCATGATTTCAACAGAATCGCATATCACTTCTCTTGAGGGCAGGACATAGTTAAAATTGTTCTTTGCTATGGCGTCACATAATCCGATAACACCGAATTCAAATACGGTACCTCCGGCACGATGGACCCCCTTTTTCACGTATTCACTGATCTGATTAAAATTAAAATGTCCTGGGATAAAGGTATTCCATGAATTGGCGATACCTATGACCGGCCTTTTTGTAGTCAGATCATCATCGGAGTATCCCATGCCCTTGAGGACGTTTCGTATATCGGCATTTTCGAGACCGCAAAATGATTCGCTACTCTTCATTTTGGTGTCATCTTTCATCTGATTCCCTCCCTGTTTTCATATCTCGTCCATGATAATCTTGTCATAAAAAAATACTTCCAAGACCTATTAACTTAGGGGTGTAACTATTGCATCATTCCAGGTCCTTTTCGTCAAGCAACCGTCTTCGAGCCGATTCATGGGCCTTTTTGCCGGTCTTCATTCCTGTTAGGTCGCGGATTATAAAATCGCCCCCATGTGCCAGGGTACGAATTCGTTGTCCCCAAATCCGAGCAACTCGCTTTTCGTCTTCTTTCCGGAGGCGGTATCCAGGATCATCCGGAAAATCTCATGGCCCACTTCCTCCAGTCCGGCTTCACCGTCAATGATCCGGCCGCAATTAATGTCCATGTCGTCTTCCATGGCATAAAAGGTTTTAGTATTGCTGACAAGCTTGGTGGTGGGAACGGGCTTGCTCCCATAAACGGAACCCCTTCCCGTGGTGAAACAGATGATATTGGCTCCCCCGGCGACCATACCCGTTACCGAGACCATATCATATCCGGGGGTGTCCATAAAAACCAGACCCTTGGAGTTCACGGGCTCCGCGAAACGGTAGACTTCCATAAGGCTGGTGGAACCGGATTTTGCCACGGCGCCCAAGGCTTTCTCTA
>CAYTUL010000587.1:2174-2891 GCA_964441135.1 uncultured Desulfobacteraceae bacterium
AAATAGTAGTCAAGCCTCCGGCCTTGTTTCCGGGGGAAGGGTTGTTGTTCAGCTCGATGCCGTTGCGTCGAGTATTTTCTTCCCACCATTGAACACGTTCTATCAATTTTCGACCCACATCTTTTTTTTCGGCCCGCTGGAGAAGGAGTTGCTCCGCTCCGTATATTTCCGTGGTCTCGCTCAGAATAACAGTGCCCCCATGACGGACAACAAGATCACTCGCGACACCCAGGGCCGGGTTAGCCGTAATCCCGGAGAGGGCGTCCGATCCCCCGCACTCGAGACCGATCATCAGGTTAGATGCGGGTACGGGTTGTCTTTCGATACGATTGGCCAGGGGAAGCATCTCTTTTATGGCTTCTACACCACGTTGAAGGGCCTTTTTTGTCCCGCCCGCCTCCTGAACGTCAAACATGCGAAATACAGGACCGGGATCAAGGCCCATCGTGCCGGCGAGGTCCTCGATCTGATTGATCTCACATCCATGTCCAACAAGAAGAAGCCCGGCGAAATTAGGATGACGGGCCCAGCCCGTCAGCGCACGCTGCAGATACCGGATACCGTCACCGTGATCCGCGATGCCGCAGCCCGAGCCATGAACGATGGAAACCACACCGTCCACGTTAGGAAAATCGGAAAGGACCTTGGAGTCAAAGGCCTCCGCAATAAACCTTGCCACGCTTGATGAGCAGCTTACAGAGGCCATTACCCCTATGT
>CAYTUL010000588.1:0-2890 GCA_964441135.1 uncultured Desulfobacteraceae bacterium
ATATGGTAATGTTCGCGTCATTTCGGCGCTGGCCGGAATCTTCCTAAGCCTTTGGAATGAAGGTCATTTTATGTGTCAGGACCGGAAGGGGATGTCACAGAATCATTGGAAGGCTGTTATTAATCACCTGCCGCAGCGTTGTGGCCGGGCGACCGGTGATGAACTGCACATGCCGGCTGCAAATGGCAAAAAAGCCCTGTTTTATGGCCATCTCGTAACTGATCATTTCATTGCTGGCCCAGGCGTCATGGGTCTCGCTTTTCATGCCCTCTTCGTATTCCTTTTTTATGCCCATGGAATCAAAAATGGCCTGTTGCTCCGCATGGCTGACGTTGACGTACTTTATGGGTTTTCCTGTAACCTCCGATGCCAGGGCGACCATCTCCGTTAAGGTCAGTAACCCGGGACCCGTGATCTCATATATTGCTCCGGCATGTCTCTCCGGGTCGAGCAATACGCCCGCAGCGGCATCGGCGCAATCCTGTTTGGCTACCGGTGCGACAGGCCCGTCGCCAACGCTCATTACCAGCTTGCCCGTGGTTAGGGCCGGTTTCAGGAGTAACTGCGCGAACACCTCCGCGTACCATGAATTACGTAAAATGGTGAATGCAAGACCGCTTTTTTGCAGCATCTGTTCCGTGGCGTAGTGCTCCTGTCCGGACAAGCACGGGGTACGCGGGTGAATGCCGGCACTGGATGTGTAGATCACGTGACCCACACCGGCCTTTTGTGCGGCCTGCAAGGCATTGCCGTGATGTTCGATACGGCGATCGCCAATGCTAAGGGTGCTGATGAGCAGCATTACATCGCCACCGGTCAAGGCGCCGGCCAATTCCCCGGGTTGACCAAAATCGGCCCATCGCACCCGGGCACCCCTGGCGGCGATCTCCGACAGTGCGTCCGGATTCCGGGTTGTGAGAATGAGGTCGGAGGCCGGAACCTGTTCCAAAAGTCGCGTGGTGACCCTCCCCGCGAGATCTCCCGAGGCGCCACTGACAATAATCTTCATGCGTTCCTCCTGATGGAGCTTTCAGCGGTCAGCGATCAGCAGTCAGCCAAGTCCTTGTTTTTCGTGTCTTTTGCTGATAGCCGAATGCTGACTGCTGATCGCGCTCATCCAGAAAACATAGTTTCTGGATGAGCACTAATTAGGACATTTCCCTGGATTCCGGATCTCCCTTTGCTCGTCCGGAATGACGGTTTTATGCATTAAAACACGGCCTGTTTCGCCTCTTAAAGGGCGGCCTCGCCCCCGTCCACGGACATGGCCAGGGCCGTGACGAATGACGCCGCATCCGAACACAGCCACATCACGGCCTCCGCGACTTCCTCGGGCTCCCCTACCCTTCCCATGGGAACCATGTCCTTGGCCCCTTCACTGGCCCCCGGGATGGCCTCTTCAACCTTGTCGAACAGGCCCGTCTTCACGGGACCGGGACACACGCAATTTATGCGAATATTGGTTTTGGCGTATTCCAGGGCCGCTGTCTTGGTCAGGCCCACACACCCGAATTTACTACTCACGTAGGCCGGGTCCGCGGGATGGGCGGACAGCCCGGAAATAGAGGCGGTATTTACAATGGTTCCCTTTCCCCCCTGTTTCAACATCTGTAGAATTTCATATTTCATGCAGAGCCAGACACCCTTCAGGTTGATGGACTGGACAATATCCCAGTCTTCCTCCTTATAGTCCGCCGTGAGGACACCGATTCCCCGGTTTACGCCCGCATTGTTGAGGGCGTAATCCAATCTGCCGTAGATCTCGACCGTCTTGTTGACAAGGTTCTGTACCTCTTCGGTCTTTGAAACATCGGTTTTTATGAAGATCGCTTCTCCGCCGGATTTCTTAATCTGCTCTACCGTTGCTTCACCACCCTCTGTTTCCCAATCAGCCACCGCGACCTTCGCGCCCCTCCTGGCAAAGGCACACGCTGTCGCCCTGCCGATCCCCGACCCCGCGCCGGTTACGATGGCCACTTTCCCCTCAAACTCCCCTGGCATTCTTTCACCCTCCTTTTATCCAAACACTCTTCCGAGCATCTCGAAATAATATCAATGAGATGTTTTTTTGCATTTCCCTACGCCTTGAACCCTACGCCCTGCGCCGCTATTTATGTAAGCACATACATATACGTACCGATAAAGGGCAAATCGTCATGGATCCTCATCGAATCACTTTCCAATATATTTCAGAGCATTTTTACCTGCGATACGTCCGGAATTGATTGCGAAGCTCGCGGCGGCTCCGGAGGAATGCTTGATGCTGTAACTGTCCCCCCACATACCGCCGGCGTCGAATCCCCCGGCATAGAGGCCTGGAATCGCCTTGCCCTTTTTATCCACCACCTCGATATTCTGGTTAATCTTGATTCCTCCGAGGGTCCCTAAAAAGATGGTCCGGGATTTCACGGCATAGAATTTCGGACCCTTCAGGGGCCTGAGATACTTGGGATCCTTTGCAAAGAGATCGTCATGGCCCTTTTCACAGAAGGCATTGTACTCATCCACAGTGGCCTTGAGAACGGCCGGATCCACCCCCATTTTGCCGGCCAACTCTTCAATGGAATCCGCCACAAAGACATCGGTACTCCCCTTTTCAAGGGCTATCTTCAATTCCTTGTCAAAATCGACAGGACGTGTTCCCGGCGGGTTCTCCATGGCTATGCCCCTTACGATTCCGTTTTCAACAATGTCTTCTTTGATTGATTCGTCAAAGAGGCTGAAAGTATACCCCTCCTTATATCTCGCGTTAGCATTACCCACGGATGTATCATAAAAGGCGATGCCTTCGTCGCAGAATCGTTCGCCCCGGGGATTTACCCATAAATCGGGCTGATTGGCGATAAACTCGATCTGATTCTTCATGGGATGCTCCGGTCCTATGGGACCG
>CAYTUL010000589.1:0-2883 GCA_964441135.1 uncultured Desulfobacteraceae bacterium
CCATATTTATAATCTGCCGGATCAATCCCAGGTTAGGTCCACCCGGACCCATATCGAGCTGGAGAGAGAGGATAATATCGCTTAAAAATACATGGATAATCCTGCTACTGTTTATTCTCGTTCTCGGTGGGATCTACTTAGGTGTTTTCACTCCCACGGAAGCGGCCGGCGTGGGTGCCTTCGGCGCCTTTCTTTCCGCGCTACTCAGAGGAAAGCTAAACAGGAAGAATTTCACGGACAGTCTTTTTGAAACACTCAGGAATACGGCAATGATCCTGATTATCGTATTAGGTGCCCTTATCCTGGGCTATTTCCTTGCCATAAGCAGGGTTCCCTTTACAATCGCCGATACGATAGTCGGACTGGAGATGAATAGATATATTATTCTCATCTTGATACTGATCTTCCTCCTATTTCTTGGTACCGTTATTGATGCTCCTGCGATGATTCTCCTGATTACACCCATTTTTTACCCTGTTGCTGAAAAGCTTGGTTTTGACCCCATCTGGTTTGGAATAATCATCGTGAGAATGTGCGAGATGGCCTTGATCAGTCCCCCTGTTGGCCTGAATGTGTTTGTCATTAAAGGGGTGGCCCCGGACGTCCCCATGTATACCATATTCAAGGGGATAGTCCCTTTCCTTATTGCCGATGTTTGTCACATCACCATGCTGATCAGCTTTCCCGGGATTTCCCTCTTTCTGCCCAGTTTAATGTAGAGACACGGGCGAATTCCGCCGCGATAGGATCATGAAATATCCGGCAGAATAAGCGCTATTTGAGTTTTTCGAGAAGTTCAGCCGAGACTTCCTTTACACCCGGCCTGCCGTCCAGTTCGATGATCTTGGGAATTCCGCCCTTTTTATTCGAGATCTCCTTATAAAGATTTACCGCCGCCATCGTCCCTGTAGAGGTGTCGTAATAGATATTATGCCGCTTATCAATGGCCGCCTCGTCCTGGTCATCGGATCTCGTCCTGAGGTCCCCTCCGCATACACGGCACTTATCCCCGTCCGGTTTTATGGCGTCGATGAAGATATTATTCGGATGATTGTTGTCATTGACGCACAACCGGCGGCCCATGATCCGGTCCTTCGCTATCTGCCTGTCAAGGACCATCTCAATGACGATATCCAGATCAATCCCTTCGGCTTTCAGGGCCTTGTCTAATTCCTGTGCCTGAGTAAGGTTCCTGGGAAATCCGTCTAACAGCCAGCCCTTTTTACAATCGTCCTCCTTTAGCCGGTCGAGTATCATGGGTATGGTAATGCTGTCCGGTACCAGTTCACCGCGATCAATATAGCCTTTGGCCTCCTTGCCGAGGTCCGTTCCCTTAGAGATATTATCCCTGAAGATAACCCCTGTTTCGATATGGGGGATATTTAGCTTTTCTTTGACAATAGCACCCTGGGTTCCTTTCCCGCTTCCGTTTGGTCCGAAAAATAGCACTTTCATTTCACGATCTCCTTTTTCACATTTTTTGGCGAAGATATTTGAAAAATCAGGTCATGTCAAGCCGTTAAAGGTCCTAAGATTCCTCATCAACAGGTAAGGCGGTTCATGGTTAAACAATGGAAGTCTCATGATTTTTAAAAAATTCTAAGGGAACCCATCCGGACATACCGCCTCACCCGTTAAAAAAACCCTCCATGGAATGTGGGCTATGCCGTCACAACCTTTGAACCCTGAACGAAAACCAGGAACCGCTTATTTTAGGTTAGCCCTATTATTTTTTGACAACGGTGCTCGTTGTGCAGTATTTTGCGTCCGGATAAAAATATTTATTTCCGGGGCGGCTAACCATGTTTTTTTTATACGAGACATTCATTTCCTGCCGTAAATTCCATGGTACGTTGTTTTTTGCACTGCTGCTTGTTTTATTCACGAACCTGGCCATTGCCGGGGGGGATATGAAACCTCTATGGGAAGCGGGCCTTGTCGGAATCGGAGGATACGTTCCGGATTATCCCGCGTCCGATGAGAACCGGCTGAAGGCCATTGTTCTACCCTATCTGGTCTACAGGGGAGACATTTTTCGTGCCGGGGATAGGGCCATCCTTCGCGGGCGTTTTATACACAAAGACAGGTTTGAACTGGATATAAGCCTGGACGGCTCTTTCGATACCGAGTCGGATGAAAATCTCGCCCGCAGGGGAATGCCTGACCTGGATTACCTCTTTGAGGTGGGCCCGAGGATGCAAATAACCCTGAAGGATGATTTTCTGAGGGGAAAAATAGATCTGGAGATACCCCTTCAGGGGGTTATCGCCACGGATTTTTCATCGCTCTCCCTCAAGGGACTGGTTTTTCAACCCCAGGTGGCGTGGCAGCATAACAATTTTTGGGGGACCGGCGTTCGTTTGAAGATCGGTGTCTGCCCGATATTCGCCACCGAAGATTTTATGGACTATTTTTTCGAGGTTGAACCCCGATTCACGACGCCTGCGAGGCATGCCTATGATGCACAAGGCGGTTATCTGGGGAGTGAAATGAGACTCGCAGCCATCAGGAGGATAGGAAAAGATTTAAATATCATCGGGGATATGAAAATGGATGTTTACACCGGTTCAAAAAATGATGACAGTCCCCTGTTCCGGGATCCATCTAACCTCAGTATCCGCGTCGGTCTGATATGGACCCCCTTTCAGAGTAAACGGAAAGTGAGGGAATGAGATCCTCGTGGAAGTTTTCATTTAATGTAAGAAACTTCCGCATTGCGGAGGTTAGGATTATCCGGCTACGCCTGAAGATGGATATCCGGCATGATATTTCTTTTCAAGGAGATATCTACCTGCCCTGTAGCAAATGACCAAATATTTGGGGTTTGCAAGGCAAAAAATTTTGTCTCCATGGGTTATGAGGCATAAACCCCAAATATTTGGT
>CAYTUL010000590.1:0-2882 GCA_964441135.1 uncultured Desulfobacteraceae bacterium
ATTTATGGCTGTCTCCATTGGGCCGGTGAAGAATTCCTCGATCCCAATCACGCGCTCCCCTTTCTCACTGACACACAGCAAATCGGCTTCCAGACAGAGCAGGGCCGGGGCCGAATCCGCGGAAGGAACAGCGCTGCACAGGTTTCCGGCGATCGTCCCCCGGTTCTGGACCTGGGTGGAAGCTATGCTTGCCGCGGCCTGACTCAGTATGGGAAATCTCTCTTTGACCACTGTCGAGGTAGCCACCGATCGGATTGTCGCGAGCGCGCCGATACGCAGCCCTTCCTTGTCTTCGTATCGGATGTAATTGAGCCCGGGAATCCCTTTCAAATCCATAATAGCTTCCGGTGTTTTTATCGTTCGTTTTTTTATCCTGGGAATGATGTCCGTCCCGCCGGCGTAAACCCGGTATTTTCCGTTGCTGCCCTCTGCAAGGAGACGGAGTGCTTCGTCCAAACTCTCCGGCTTGATATAGTCAAACCTGGGCAATCTTCTATAGAATGTGACCACTTATGACCTCCCGTTTTATTGACACTTTAGCCCCTTCCCCTCCTTATCCGCCTCCAAGGGGAAGAAGATATATTTCGACCAAGTCTTCATCCTTTAACGCTGTGTCCAGAACGGAGGGGTAAAACCAGACCTCTCTCCTATTGACAAGGATTTCAAGATCCTCCTCCGCTCGGCCGGTTTCTTTATCGATGAAGTCGAAATCCATCTGCCGCCCCATATAGATCAGGAGATCCTTCACGGTTTCGACCCCCTGAGGGAGTGTCACCATTTCGGACACTTCGCCCGGTAAAGCAAAACAGGTTTGCAGTCTTATCTTTGTTCCCAAATGGATATCAGTCCCTCATTAATCCCTTCAGAAAGATCTTTAAATAGGTATCGGACAATTCTCCTGCCGATTCCCTGCGTTGATAATCAAACCAGTAAAATGTCCAGCTGCACATCCCTATGGCCGCGAACGTCGCAAAGGTTTTGTTCACCGGATTGATTTTTCCTGATTCTTCCAATTCGGAAACGGCGTTGAACAGGATGTCAAAGGCCCTTCGCCAGGTCCTCTTTATGATTTCCTTATGTTCAGGCCCTAGCCTGTCTATTTCGTGGATGAGAACCTTTGCGGCCGCGTTTTTAGTCAAGGCCTTTTCCGTGTAGTTTTTTAAAAAGTAGGTAATTCTCTTTTTTGGATCCGCAATTTTTTCTGCCGCGTCGAGGATTGGGATAAAGTCCTTCTTAAGGTTGTATTCGTGGATGAAGAAAAGTAACTCCTCTTTGCTTTTGAAATAATGGTATAGACCTGCCTTTGTAAGATTCAATGACCCGGCGATTCGTGACAGGGGCGTTTTATCATATCCTTCGGCTATAAACAGTTCCAGGGTCTTCTCGTATATTTCTTCTCTTTTTTCCATCGTCCCTACCTGCCGACCGGCAGGTCTCAAAATATTGTACCGGTTTTAAATTGTCAATAGAGAAACATCACAGCCCAGGAGATTCGTTTATTATTCTGAGTCCGAAAAATTTCCTGTGAAGCGTCGGAAAATATTCGAGCATCCGCTTATGCGTCAGCTCCGGGTCGTCTTATGTTAAAATCGACTAAATAAATTCTTGACACTTATATGGGGAAGGATTACACAATTAAATGGTTCCATGATTTGTAAACACTACGAACATCATGTCGATGAGACCCAGGAAGATAAACCAGAAACGAGCCTTCCAGTTTGTTGAGGAGCAGCTCGAAGAGGCAATCCTCTCCGGCAGGATCAAACCCGGTGATAAATTTCCTTCTGAGCGGGACCTGGTAGCGGACCTGGCCACCAGCCGCAGATCCCTCAGGGAGGCTATGCGTGTCCTGGAGCAGAAGGGACTGATTGAAATCAGGCTCGGTATGAAAGGGGGCAGCTTCGTCAGAGAACCCACGACGGATTCGGTAAGTGAAAGCCTGGCCCTGTTGATCCGACGCAAGAAAATCCCTGTGAATGAACTCACAGAATTCCGGGTCGATCTTGAAGGGACTGTCGCCAGACGGGCCGCTGAGCGGGCCGATGATCGGGACATAGAAGGTCTGAAAAGAATAATTCTGAAAGCGGAATCGGTTCTTTCGGATCCGGATGCGGACTTCCAGAGTTTCCACAAGGTGGACCTTGAATTCCACGAGGCACTCGCCACCGCCGCGCGGAATCAATTATACGAATCCGTTCTAAAAATTGTCCATGAAAATATGTCCCGCTATTTTGAAAAACATCTCGATTTTCACAGTAAGCTTTTCCGGGAACATTACAGGGAAATGATCGAAATGGTCCAGGCCATCGAAACCCGGGATGGGGATAGGGCCTATTCCATTGCAAACCGCCATGTACGGAAATTTTTTCAGTATGTGGAGGCCGAATGCCCGTGATATGAATTTGGTTGTTGACACCCATGGATATTTACACTAAGTATACACTTTTTCCAAAATCTGTTTTCATCCGTGATTGATATCGTGAAAGAAGGGTTATGAGTGGATATGGAAAACGCCGTTCTCAGATTAAATAGGATTTCCAAGAGTTTTGGCGGCCTCCAGGTCCTCATTGATGTGGACCTAACCGTAAGCAAAAAGGAAATCGTGGGTCTTATAGGCCCTAACGGGGCTGGAAAATCGACGCTCTTCAACGTCGTGACCTCCTTCTACCGGCCGGATAAAGGAGACGTCTATCTGGAAGGTCATAGGATTACGGGTCTCGCGCCGCACAAGGTGTGCCGTCACGGCATTGCGCGGACCTTTCAGCTCGTAAAGACCTTCCTCAAGATGACAGTTTTCGAGAACATCATGGTCGGTGCCGTCTACGGGCACAGGGGCAAAGGGGCCGGGAAACGGGCCCAGGAAGCCATGGAGATGGTAGGTC
>CAYTUL010000591.1:0-2877 GCA_964441135.1 uncultured Desulfobacteraceae bacterium
CAACCTGCCCTTCGGTATGCTCGCATTACTGATAGGCCTCACCATCATGGAGAGCGATTCGAAAAGGCCGAAGAGGAGGGTCCCTTTCGACTGGTGGGGCTTTATATTTCTCTCCATGGCCCTGATCGCCGGACTCTTAGCCCTTTCCAAGGGACAGGAGAAAGGATGGACCTCGGAATATATCATCACCTGCCTCGCATTCACAGTTACAGGGCTGATCATGTTTCTCACCGTTGAGAGTGTATTAACTCATCCCCTGCTGGACCTGAAGCTTTTTATCTACCGTAACTTCACTCTCAGCATGGGACTGGCCATTTTCCGAGCGGTTGGGATGTTCGGAGGCATTTTCTTAGTCCCGATTTTTTTAGAGAATCTGGTGGGATATACCACCATTCAGACCGGTCTGTGGATGATGCCCGGGGCGGTGATAGTAGGCATCACGATGCCCGTATCGGGTCGAATGGCCGATCGCTACAGCATCCGCTGGTTGGTGCTGATCGGATCCCTTTTAACGGGAATCTCTCTGCTTCTCTATGGCGGCCTCGACCCCCGCTCCGGCGCCGTCATGATCATTGGACCCCAATTGATCCGCGGTATAGGATTGGCCCTCATGATGGCCCCATTAATGACCGCGGCTATCAATTCCGTGCCCCAGGAGCAGGTGGCCACAGCCTCCAGCTTTCTGAGTGTGGCCCAGCGTGTAGGCGGTTCCTTCGGCATAGCCTTTCTGAACACGTTCGTCACCAACTCAATCCGCGTTCATGCGGTTCATCTCGGGTCACTGGTAGGTAACAGCCCCGAAAGTCTCCGCCGATGGGCCGAAGTGGGATTCAAGGTGGGTCCCATAAAGGTGCATGGCCTGTTCATGAGTACTCACATGAAGGGTATGGTTTCGGCCACTGAGTCGGTTTTAAGTCGCGCCAATGTCCTTGGCTTTCAAAACGGCTTTTTCCTGGCCGGGGTCATCATCCTCCTGAGCCTACCCCTCTGCCTGTTGCTCGAAGGGCGAAAGTCCCCTCGCGTTTCTGAGGAGGGACAGAAGTCTTGAACGGAACGATGTAAGTTCAAATTGATGTCTTCGATCCTTCCCACCCGAGGGGCAGATTCTGTTTTCCATTCCATTCGACTGGATCCCGATCCTGATCCATAATATGAATGATATGAATTTTGAACTCCCTTCCTATCAGGAAAGCGTGGAGGAGTTTAAACAAAGAGAGAGCAATATTTTGAGTAAATTAGCCGAGGAGGCCGAGGCCATGGCTAAATAGGTCGATCGCGTGGACCCTATATCTCCACTGCCACATTGAAGCCGCCGTGTACCGCCTCTTTTATGGATAAGGGCTTCACACAGTCCCCGACAGGATAGACCTCGGGGGCTGAATCCATTAACATATTCACAATCTCGGTACGCGGCTTGAAACCCAAGGACAGAATCACCGTATCGGCCGGAATAAGGGAGCGTTTCCATTTGGTATCAAGGATGACGACACCCTCGTCCGTGATTTCCTCGAGTTTCGTCTCCGTTAGAAAGCGAACGCTAAAATCTTCTAACTGATAGGACAATCCGCGGGGCCAGTCCGCGGCAATGGTCATGTAGTCAAGAACGTCGATGACGGTAACTTTCTTGCCGTCCTTTGCTAATTGCAGAGCTGCCTCACTGCCTGTGGAACCGCCCCCGACGACCACTACCCTCTCACCCGGTTTTACCTGATCCGTTCCCACATCACCCACCCACACTACGTGGGGCTTTTCCCTGCCGGGAATCTCAGCGGTAATAGGATCGGCACCTGCCGCCACGATGACCACATCGGCCTTTTCTTCCACCACCGTTCCGGGTGTGGCCTCCCTGTTAAGCTTTAGGGTGATACCGGGTGTATTCTCAGTTTTTCTGACAAGCCACTCCAGGTACCGTTTCGTATCGGCCTTGATCTTCAGAGCAGATGCCAGGATGAGATTTCCCCCTAACTTGCCGGCCTTTTCATACAGAACGACCTCGTGTCCCCTGGAGGAGGCCGTGAGGGCCGCCTGCATCCCTGCCGGGCCGCCCCCTGCAACGATGACCTTCTTTTTCTCCCTGGCCGGCCGGATATTGGCATAGTCCAATTCTCTTCCTAAGATGGGGTTTACGGCACATCGGATGGGATAGAAATGCCTTGTTTGCTTGTTGCAATGGAAGCAGCGAAGACAGGGCCTGACGTCCTGGACCCGGCCTTGTCGCGCCTTGTTCACGATTTCCGGATCTGCAAAAATAGCCCGCGCCATGGCCACCATGTCCGCCTTGCCCTCCGCAATGATTCTCTCGGCCGCTTCCATATCGCTGATGGAGCCTACCGTGGTGATGGGGACATGGAGCGCCTTTTTCAGTTTCTCCGCGCGATGCACGTTGTACTCGTGGGGATAATAGGTAGGCTGGATCATCAGAGGCACGGTCCTGTTTTCCCCCAGGAGGCCCGCCGAAACATGGAGGAGGTCGATCTTATCCTCGATCATCTTGACGAACTCGATGGTTTCCTCCTCCTCCATACCCCCGGGCACAAGCTCATTGGCGCTGATGCGGTATTCGATGGCGAGGCTATCCCCCACCCTATTCCGGATGGCCGTCAGGACCTCCATGGGGAATTTGGCCCTGTTCTCCAGGCTTCCCCCGTAGTTGTCCGTTCTCCTGTTGGAATAGGGAGAAAGAAACTGGGCCAGAAGGTGTCCGTGGGCCCCATGTACCATGATCATCTCGAGGCCGGCCCTCAGGCACCTGTACGCGGCGTCGGCAAAACCTGCGATAACGGCATCGATCATCTTCTGGTCCATCTCGATAACCCGGAACCTGGGCCTCCCCTGTTGCCTGGCCAGGGTCTCTTCAAGATCCGTGGGTATTGGGGA
>CAYTUL010000592.1:0-2869 GCA_964441135.1 uncultured Desulfobacteraceae bacterium
GACCAGACGCCTCATGGAGAGGCTCGGGAAAAGGCCCGTTGTCATGAAAAAGTTCGGGCCAGGCTTTATCGTCAACAGAATCCAAAAGGCCATCGGCGAAGCCTGTTTTGACATGATCGAGGACGGACTGGCGGACCCAGAGGAGATCGACCGGGCCGTCAAACTATCCCTGGGTATCCGGCTTCCCATCATAGGGGTGGTCCAGACCTTTGATTTTCAGGGCCTGGACATGCTCCTCGATACCATGAAAAATTATGGAAAGGTCTACCCCTTTGTCGAGGAAAGGGTGGAAAAGGGTCGCCTTGGAGTAAAAACATCGAAAGGGATATATGATTACGAGGGCCGCAGCGAACCGGAGATCCTGAAAAAGCGTGATGGGCTTTTTTTAAAGATGATAGATTACTTGGAGGAGCTAAAGGCCTTCGATCCGGTTTGAGGGAAGCTCCCAACCGCACCCGCGACCTGGATCTCCGCTCCGGCAGGCCGTGGGAGTTTCGAAACAATCATGAATACCCAGGAAGACATGCTCTATGACTGCGAAATACCCCAATCTGTTGTCGCCCATTATGGTCGGCAATACAAGGCTGCGTAACAGAATAATCACGGCCCCGACCACGCTGCACTCCGCTTCCAACGGGGAGCAATATCCCACGGAGGAGGCGATCGTCCACTTTGCAAACAGGGCAAGGGCCGGCGCGGCCCTGGTAACCTGCGCCGGCGTCAGCTTCGTTCCCACAAAGGACGACGGGGAGCACGCCAGTTGGGATGTGTATAAGTTCAACTCCCTCAACAGCCTGGCTCATCTTGCGGAATGTATCCATTTCTACGGCGCCAAGGCCTCCATGGAGCTTGGAGGAGGCGGTATGACAGGCGGTGGTTACGCCGTCAGCGACGGGGCCCCCCTTATCAATATGCAGCCGGGCAGGGAGATGCCCGTGAAAGAGATCTACCGCCTCGTAAAGTGCTACGCGGACGCGGCGGAGGCCGTGAAAAGCGCGGGGTTTGACGGGCTGTTCCTCCATTTTGGGCACGGGCTGCAGGTGGCACAATTCCTGTCTCCGCTTACCAACAAGCGCACGGATGAGTTCGGCGGCAGCCTGGAAAACCGCGCCCGCTACCCCATGATGGCGATTGATGCCATCCGTGAACGCGTGGGCAGGGATATGCTTATAGAGGTGCGCATCAGCGGGACCGAGATTGAAGAAGGGGGTTTCGGCCTGGAGGAGGCCATAGCCTTCACGGAGATGATCCAGGATAAGATCGACATGATCCAGGTGTCCTGCGGTATGCACATCCCCAAATATATGACCGTGGTGCATCCCTGCGGCTTCCTCCCCCCCATCCCTAATGTCTATCTGGCGGAGGCCTTTAAGAGATCCGGCAGGATAAGGATCCCCGTGGTCACCATCGGCGGGATTCAGGATCTGGAAGAGGCCGAGCAGATCCTTGCGGACGGCAGGGCGGACATCCTCGCTGTTGCAAGGGGTGTCATCGCGGATACGGATCTGGTTAACAAGGCCTATGAAGGCAGAAACGAGGATGTGACCCCATGCATCAAGTGTATGCGTTGCCTTGACAGCGGGGTATTCGGTCACAAATTCCTCTGCGTGGTCAATCCGGTCATCGGCATGGAACATGTTCTGCCGAACATGATTCAGCCGGCCGGCGCAAAGAAAAAGGTGGCCATAATCGGCGGCGGTCCCGCTGGAATGGAGGCCGCGCTCACGGCCTCCAGCCGAGGACACGATGTTACGCTGTTCGAGAAAGGCGATTCCCTGGGCGGGGTCCTCAAATATGCGGACCATGTATCCTTCAAATACCCCCTCAGAAAATTTAAAGACTTTCTTGTCCGTCAGATCGAGAAGTCCGGCGTCCGTGTCAGGCTTAATACCGAGGCAACGGCTGAAATGATAGAGGCAGGGAAATATGATGCCGTGTACGCCGCCATCGGTGCAAGACCCGTTGTCCCTCCCATGAAGGGGGTTGAGGCCGGAAATGTAAGGCAGGCAGTGGACACCTACGGGAAGGAAAGGGAGCTGGGAGAAAGGATTGTCGTTGTAGGCGGCGGTCAGGTGGGCTGCGAGACCGCGCTCCACCTCGCAAAGCTGGGCAAGAAGGTCACAATCGTGGAAATGCTTCCCGAGCTCGCGCCCGATGCCTCACCCACCCATCGCACCGAGCTATTACAGGAGCTGGACAAGGAAGCAAACTTGACCTGTCTCACAAACAACCGCTGTAATGAAATCACCGTGAACGGTGTTATCTGCGAAACCGGACCCATTGAAGCTGACAATGTAATCCTGTCCGTGGGCATGATGGCATTGTCCGACGAAGCGGAAGCCTTCAGGCCTGTGACAAATGAATTTGCCGCCCTGGGCGATTGCGTTCGGCCAAGGACAGTTGAGAATGCCATAAAAGAGGCCTATTATGCTGCAATAAGGTTATAATGGATAGGGCTTCGGAACATATTCAGGGCATAGGATTTCACTCAAATAATGAATTAAAACATACGGCCTATAAATTAAGCCTCCAGAGTAAAAGGGTTATAGTTGATCCCGTAGTCGTAGTGGTCCTCGTGTTCTTTCCTTTTTAAAAAGCCTACAAAAACGTATGTTACAGGAGTAAATACAATTTCGATCCCACATTTGAAAATATAATTCGAGACAACAATGGAGAACAGGAGCGAATCAGGCATACGGCCATAAAACGCAACAAGACAAAAAATAAGGGTGTCGATTCCCTCGCCTACCAGTGTTGACCCGATCGTGCGCATCCACAAATATTTTCCCTTCATTTTCACTTTCATACGTGAAAGGATATATGAATTTGAAAACTCGCCGGCAAAGTAGGCTACCAGGCTACCCAGCAC
>CAYTUL010000593.1:0-2859 GCA_964441135.1 uncultured Desulfobacteraceae bacterium
TCCATACCCTCCTGATCGCCGGGGGTCATTTGCTCATGCTCGACAGGTTTTCACCCGAAGCTATCGTTCAACTCCTTGCAAATAAGGAGAAAGGGCCTGTTTGCAGCCTATTTATGGCCGTTCCGGCGATGTACGGAAGGATCATGGACCACCTGGGGGAAAAGATACCTGACTTCGGGCACATCCGCCTGTGGACCTCTGGGTCGGCCCCGCTCCTGCCAAAGGACTTTAAAAGGATAAAGGAAGTATTCGGAAAGGAGCCTGTTGAAAGGGAGGGAATGTCGGAGACCGGCATGAATTTTTCGAATCCCATCAATGGAACAAAAAAGCCAGGCTCAATAGGCCTGCCCCTACCGGATCTTGAGGTAAGGATCGTTGACTCCCACACCTTCCAGGATGTCCCCTCCGGCGAAAGGGGCGAGATCTGGCTGAAGGGCCCGGGCATAACACCGGGCTACTGGAGGAAAACCGAGGAGACAAAAAAGGCCTTTTTGAAGGGCTGGTTCCGGACCGGCGACCTGGGGAGGGTGGATGAGGATGGATATTATTATATAACCGACCGCATCAAGCATATTATCATATCAGGCGGAGAAAATATCTCTCCAAAGGAGGTCGAGGAGGTCATAAACCGGTTTGACGGCATTGTTGAATCATGCGTGGTGGGTATCCCTGATGCAAGGTGGGGAGAAAAAGTGGTGGCCGTGGTTGTGACAGAACCGGGATTAGAGGTGGATATTGATAAGATCCTGCAATTCTGCAGGGAACACCTCCATGACTGGAAATGCCCCAAAAAGGTAACCCTATGTAATGAACTCCCCAAAAACAGGATGGGAAAGCTATTAATCGAAAGGGTAAAGGGATTATTTTTTGAATGAGGGGAATGAATCCCTACCCTTTCCAACCTTTCGACGCTGTTCGGATACTAATCCTGATGAGGCTTATACCCGATCCGGAAACAGCCCCAGTGCCGGCCGTTAACGTGGAGAGGAACAGACAGATCGTGCATGACATCACCCATATCTCGTTTATAGGTCTGCAGGAGAAACGGTTTGACGTTCTCTGAAGCCCGCTTCCCGCAACGATCGTCATATTTCTTTTTGGTTCGGTTATTTACGAGATCCGTCTCATAATCTCCGGTCAGGGGCTTGCATAGATAATCATTGCATGTCGGCACGTAATAGCTGGTGTCCATTGCCACTGCATAGAGGACTTCAGGATGACGTTTGAGTATCGGCTCCTGGACCTTGGGAAGCTCCCGGTCGGTAAATTCGTCATATTCTGAATGATACTTCTGGGGATTCGTGTTCGGTATGGGACGAAAATTTTTGGAGAACAGTCTTTCCATCGTCATCCTCCCGTCTTCAACGGCCCTTTCAAACAATGACTGAATCTGTTCCACAGCCTGCTTCGCCTCATCTATTATAGTCTTGTCGAAGGTATCGACTTCAAAGTCAATCAGGAGCTCAAAGATCCTCTCCGCCGAGTTTGATACGGTCATTGCCTTTTCCGAAACGGATTGCCCGGACGTGCTGGTCTCCTTCATGGAATCAAGCACATGACTGATTGAACTGGTAATCTGTCCGACCGACTCGACCTGTCCATCCAAAAAACCCCGTATCTTCTCCATGGCGTCCGAGCTCTTGGAGACGGCGGAGGCGATATTGCTGAAGCTTTCGTCCACTGTTTCCATGGTCCCGGTCATCTGTACGGTCCTTTCAACCACCTTTCCCATAATTGTAGCAGTACTTTTGATCTGGCTCCCGGTCTCTTTCAGCATGGCCTCGATGTCACGTGTGGCCGAAGCCGTCTTGCTCGCGAGTTCACGCACTTCGTCGGCCACGACCCCGAACCCCTTTCCCGCCTCACCCGCCCGGGCGGCCTCAATGGTTGCATTTAATGCGAGAAGCTTGGTTTGATCTGCAACCCCGTTGATTACGTCCGCGATCCCCTTTATCTTATCCGCCATATGCTGGAGGGACTTGAGCTGTTCGGCGCCCTGATCGACTTCCTCCCGCAGCGTGGACATTACCTTCGAGCTTTCTTCCACGGATAGACGACCCTGGTTACTGGTAGTCAGGGCGCTTTGGGTGAATTCGGCAGTTTCAATGACCTGGTGATCGACCATATCGGTCAGACTCGATAGATGCTCACAGGACTCGGAGATCCGGTTTACGTACTCCTGGTCCTGCACAATCGATTTGGCCAGCTTGTCCACAAAGGCCGACACCTCCGCGGAGCCTATAGCGAGATTACTTGTCTGCTCGGAAATGGCCCTGGCACTGGCATTGGCCTTGTCAACCGCACCGGTCTTTTCGCTGCTTAAGGTCTCCGGACTGTTTTCTGTCTCAGATGTCTTGACCGGCCGTAGCAGCCAATAAAACAGGGCCGCGATTAGCAGGGCGGCTGCAAAGGACATTACCCAGGACACCAAGGATCGGAAATCTCCGATGAAAAGGAGAGATATCATGCCGGATATTATGAATCCAGAGACCAGTTTCAATAGCAGACCATTATTCCTGTAACCGTCTTTCTCCATTTGAATAATCCTCCAGAAATTCCAATATGCACAGAATATTGACCACCTGTTCCGACAACCAATTATGGAAAAAAGTGAACGGACAGGTCCTTTCGCCTCTATCTATCTGTGTTTTAGGGGATAAATGGGCATCGATGTGCTGTTTTTCGAGGTATTTACACTACCCCGTCACACGATTTTTCCAGTTCCTCACAACATGCAGGCTACTTTGCATAATCAATGCCAATATATTTTTTCAGTAAAGTGGTTAAGTTTTTAGGTTTCTCGAAGTCAATTACCACCCGTAAAACGGGTGGCATGATATTTGGCTCTAAAAGAGCCTG
>CAYTUL010000594.1:0-2859 GCA_964441135.1 uncultured Desulfobacteraceae bacterium
TGCCCTGCTTCCGGAGGCTTTCGCCCCGGGAAAGAGATTGCTGAGTACCCAAGCTGTTGAAAAGGACTAAATAGTTAGGAAAAATAAAAAATCCTTTTAAATCCAGTATCTCTCTGAGCTGTAGGCTTTCCGAGCCGGAAGCCGGGAATCAGCATCCAGTATCACGTAATAACTGGCTACGATCATTGAATATTTTAAAACTTGATAAAAATGTTAAAATCTTAGCTTATGTAGACTCTTAGAACCGGTGAATTAGTAACGATTTTGAGGCAGGTGTACCATTGGGCATGACCATCACGGAGAAGATTCTGGCCGTCCATTCGGGAGCGGATAAGGTCGAACCCGGTGAACTGATTAATGCCGACATCGACATCATTATGGGTCATGACCTGTCCATCCCCCTCGCGATAACCGAGCTGGAAAGGATCGGCGCGAAAAGGGTGTTCGATCCGGCGCGTATCGTCATCGTCCCCGATCATTTTACACCCAATAAAGACATCAGGGCCGCGGAAAACTGTAAACGAATGCGGGAGTTCGCAAAACGTCACGGGATATCCCATTATTATGAAGTGGGGGAAATGGGTATTTCACATGCCCTCCTGCCCGAGAAGGGAATTGTCCTGCCGGGCGACGTGGTGGTGGGCGGAGACAGTCACACCTGTACCTATGGAGGAATCGGGGCCTTCGCCACCGGCGTGGGCAGCAGTGATCTGGCCGCGGCCATGCTCATGGGGCAATTATGGTTCAAGGTGCCCGAATCCATGAAATTTCTCTATTATGGAGGTCTTCGGAAATGGGTAGGCGGAAAGGATCTCATTCTATATACCATCGGAGACATCGGGGTTGACGGGGCCCTTTACAGGGCCATGGAGTTTACGGGGGAAGGAATCGATCAACTGCCCATATCGGGGCGGCTGACCATGGCAAATATGGCGGTTGAGGCAGGGGCTAAAAACGGTATCTTTCATCCGGACAGGAAAACGGAAGCCTATGTGAGAGAAAGGGCAGACAGGCCCTATAGACTATTTCAAAGCGACAGGGACGCCCTTTACGCCGATGTCAGGGAGTATGATTTGACTAAAATTGAGCCACAGGTGGCATGCCCTTCTCAACCGGGCAACACGAGGCCCGTCAGCCAGGTTGAGGACATTCCCATTGATCAGGTCGTAATTGGATCCTGCACCAATGGAAGAATCGAGGACCTTCGTGAAGCGGCCGGGGTATTACAGGGAAACAAAAGGGCTCCCTATGTGCGCCTGATTATCATTCCTGCTACCCAGGCGATCTATCTCCAGGCTATTCGCGAGGGCCTTATAGAGATCTTTCTTGAGGCAAATGCCGTGGTCAGCACGCCCACCTGTGGTCCCTGTGTGGGGGGACACATGGGGGTCCTGGCCAAGGGGGAGCGGGCCGTGTCCACGACCAACAGAAATTTCATCGGAAGGATGGGAGACCCGGAGAGCGAGGTGTATCTAAGTAACCCGGCCGTGGCGGCAGCAAGCGCCGTCAAGGGGAGAATCGCACATCCGGAAACGGTGGTTAAATAATAAAAAAGAAAAAGGGAGAAACATGATTTTTAAAGGGAAGGTTTGGACATTCGGTGATGATGTGGATACGGATGTGATCATTCCCGTTCAATACACCAATGCGACGGACCCGAATGAATTCGGCAAACACTGTATGGAAGGCATTGACCCTGAATTTCCACTGAAGGTAAATCCCGGGGATATCCTGGTGGCGAAAAGGAATTTCGGATGCGGGTCTTCAAGGGAACCGGCTCCCCTGTCCATAAAAGCCGTTGGAATATCATGCATCATCGCCAAGACCTTCGCCAGGATCTTTTACCGGAACGCCTTTAATGTCGGACTTCCTGTTCTGGAATGCGAGGACGCGCCGGATCAAATAGAGGAGGGCCACGAAGTCGAAGTCAATCTTGACACGGGTGAAATCAGAGACCTATCCCTGTCAGAAACCTTCCAGGCGAAGCCTGTCCCTTTATTTATGCAGAATCTGATTCGCGACGGGGGATTGATGAACCATTTGGCAAAGACGCTCAGGCTTAAACAATGAGGTCCGGATCAACAGGAGGATTTTAAAAATGATAAAGGGCTATATGGGAAAAATGTTACGGGTTGATTTGAGCAACGGGAAGATTTCGGAGGAGGCATTAACGGAAGCCCTGCTAAAAAAATGGGTCGGAGGCATCGGCCTTGGGATGAAGGTCCTGTTTGAAGAGGTTCCCCCGGAAGTGGGCTGGGACCATCCCGGAAACCGGTTTATCATGGCAAGCGGCCCTCTGGGAGGGACGCGGGTATGCGGCTCAGGAACATTTTGTGTGTGCACGAAGGGGGCCATGACCGGTGGGGCCACAAGCAGCCAGGCCAACGGATACTTCGGGGCCTACATGAGGCATTGCGGATATGATGGGTTGATCATTCAGGGGGCCTCACCCGAATGGGTCTATCTCTACATGGATGATGATGGGGTTTCCATCCGGAGCGCGGACCATTTAAGGGGTCTGGATACATGGTCCTTTCAGGAAAAATTACGCGGGGAATTGGGGACGAACAAAGCCAGCATTTTCAGTATCGGGCCGGCCGGTGAAAACCTGATCCGGTTTGCAGCCCTCGTAGGAGACGACGGCCATATTGCCGCCCATAACGGGGTCGGCGCCGTATTGGGATCAAAGAGATTAAAGGCCGTGGTCGCCCTTAAGGGAAAAAAGGAAGTACCTGTTCACGATGACGGGAGTCTAAAGGATATTTCCAGGAACATGGCAGAGGAATCCAAGAATTTAGGGACAGGACCGGGTACGATCGCATGGGGGACGAACTTCGGATTTATCCCTTTGACCAAGGC
>CAYTUL010000595.1:0-2856 GCA_964441135.1 uncultured Desulfobacteraceae bacterium
GGCATCCATTACTGTCGTGTCCATTGTGCCGATCTTATGAAGCTTTGCGGCCATATCCATCTCCGTGAAGAGATCGAGATCGTTATTGGAAGCGCAGCCGTCCGTTCCCAGGCCCACGGTAATCCCCCTTGAAAGCATATCCGGCACGGGAGCGATACCGGAGGCAAGTTTCATGTTGCTCTCTGGATTGTGAATGACTTTTACGTCGTTTTCAGACAATAATTTCAGCTCTGTTTCCGTCAGGTGGACGCAATGATCGGCTATCAGAGAAGGACCTAACAGGTCAAGGGAGTGTAAATGCTCGACCGGGCTTTTCCCGTATTTTTCCCGGACCTGGGCCAATTCGTTCTCTGTTTCTGAAAGGTGAATGATCAGGGGCCTGTCGTACTTCCGCGCTAATTTATTCGCCGCGAGGAGAAGGTCGGGGCTGCAGGTGAAGAGGGCATGGGGTTCCACGGCTATTGAGACAAGCGGGTCATCCTTCCATTTATTTATAAGATTTTCCGTATAGACGAGGCCCTCTGCCACGGGCCCATAGTTGGGAGAATCGAAATCATATAAAACTTCACCCATAAGACACCTTACTCCCGCAGCTTTTGCAGCCCGGACGGCGTCTCCTTCAAAAAGATACATATCGCAGAAAGTCGTTGTCCCTGACATGATCATTTCAGCACATGCGAGCAGGGTACCAATATAGACAAACTCGCCATCAATCCTGCTCTCCACCGGAAAGATATAATTGTTCAACCATTTCATTAAAGGGAGATCATCCGCGAGTCCCCTGAAAAGGGTCATTGCCGCGTGGGTATGGCCGTTTATCAACCCGGGTAGAATGATGCCTCCACGGGCATCAATAACCTTCTTCGCGTCACTTTTTTCAGCACCCTTTCCGACATAGGATATTCTATCGCCCTTGATACCCAGGAGGCCGTCCTCGATGATTAGATTATCCGGGTCCATGGTTAATATTGTTCCATTTTTAATTAAAATATCAAAAAGTTGCATCAATCGCTCCCTCCTCCGGGTAAATCAGAGACAATTCCCTCCCAAAGATCCGCCAAGGCAGGGCTGGCGGCGTTGGCGGCGGCAATCACCTCTTCAACGGATGTCTTTTTCATGCAGTCCGGAAGATTGACATTGGTTATGGCCACGATTGCCAGTATTTTCAATCCACAATGAACGCCGACGATAACTTCTGAAACCGTGGACATCCCCACGGCATCCGCGCCAATCATCTTTAAAAACCTGGTTTCTGCCGGAGTTTCAAGACTGGGGCCCGTAATCCCCACATAGACTCCCTGCTTGAGAGAAATCCCTAACATGAGGGCCTTTTTCTTAGCGTGGGCAATCAGATCGCGATCATACACCAGCGACATATCCGGAAAACGTGGTCCGAATTGATCCATATTGGGCCCCATCAATGGATTGTTCCCCGTTAGATTGATATGATCCGTCACAATCATGAGTTCTCCGGGTTCGAACAGAGGATCCAGGCCGCCTGCAGCGCTGGAAATGAAAAGGTATTTGATACCGAGGCTCGCCATTATCCTTATGGGAAACGTTATCTCTTTCAGGGTATAGCCTTCATAGATGTGAAAACGACCTTCCATTGCAAGGATGGGGCGGTTCGCTAATTTCCCTGAGACCAGGGTTCCTTTGTGCCCCTCAATTGTTGAAAGGGGAAAATGGGGGATATCTCCGTAGGGGATGCGGAAATCAACCGCGATCTTTTCGGTCAGATTTCCCAAACCCGTGCCCGTGATCAAACCGATTTCAGGCGAAGTCTCAATCCTCGAAGAAAGATAATCTGTAGCAGCTTTTATTTGATCGAACATGTAAAACCTCCCGGCTTACCAAAATCCTCCGTTTAATTTATATGGATAACACCTTGCCGATGAATCAGGGCTGGTTTCAAGTACATTCAAATACGTCATTTTTAATGAAAAGGCAATATCGTAAAATCATAGGAGGTTGACAAATTTAAAAAAATATGCAAGGGTTAGACGACTTATAAAAGGAGGGACAGGATGTTCAGCATGTTTTTAGGAACATCGGCAGGTTCATCTATCTGCGGAATGATTTCTTTGATGTTGGTATATTCCCTAACAATTTTTCCAAGCAAAGAGGTCCGTGAATATATCAATCCGGTCATTGAGGACCCGGGGTTTTACCAATTAAATGTAGAGAGCACAGGCAAGAAAGAAGCAACTTCAGATTTCAACATCAGCAAAAACGAGCTCATTTTTCAATCTATTATCCTTGAGGCGGCGAATAGACATGAGGTGGATCCGGACCTTGTCAAAGCGGTTATTATGGCCGAATCAGGTTATAATCCCATGGCCATATCAAAAAAGGGGGCTATAGGTCTTATGCAGCTTATGCCCGCTACTGCCAATGATTTGGGCGTGAAAGATCTCTTTGATCCGGAACGCAATGTTAACGCGGGTGTCAGATATCTTAAGAGGCTGTTGATTCAGTTTGACGGCAATATCCAATTGGCCCTCGCAGCATACAATGCCGGAAGCAGGAAAGTCAAAAAATATCAAGGAATTCCTCCATTTAAGTCTACCAGATATTATGTAAAAAAGGTATTCCAATACTATCAATACTATCAGGGAAGGAAGGTCTGAGTACCGCCGATTCTGATATCCCCTGTCTGAAGAACCTGAAGCCTTCCGGGAGTAACCCCCTTAAAATCCCCCATGAAACATCAGGGTTTTATCCTTGACCAGGACCCCTTTTATCTAATATATATAGAAGGTTGCATCATAAAAACAGGGAAAGTGGAGGTTTTTATACCAGACGGCGATATGGACCGGTAGGCGCCGGATCAGATGCCTCTGGGTGCCTGAAGAT
>CAYTUL010000596.1:0-2848 GCA_964441135.1 uncultured Desulfobacteraceae bacterium
CTGCTGGGATGAGAGCAAACGGGAGAGAGCCCCGGAGCTTAAAAGAGTGATCCAGGAGATCAGGCGGAGTTTCGTTTAGCCACAGACACACACAGACGGACACAGACATTTAGGCCGAGCGACATGCTCGGCCTAAAGATGTCATCGCTTCGCGAGGTGTAATCATGGATATTAATGAATTAACTTATAAGATAAATAGGGCGATCTTTGAAGTGAATCGTGACCCTGGAGAGGGTTTTTAGAATAGGTGTATGAGAATACGCTAATGATCGAGCTAAGAGGAAGAGGGCTGAAGGCTGAAAATCAGGTTCCAGTCGAAGTAAATGATAAAGGTATGAAGGTTGGGGACTATTATGCAGATGTTGTTGTTGAAAATCAGGTCATTTTAGAACTAAAAGCCGTTGATTCATTGCAGAAGATCCATGAAGCTCAGTTATTGAACTATCTTAAGGCAACGGGTTATAAGGTTGGTCTCTTGGTAAATTTTAAATACCCAAAAGCTGAGATTAGAAGATTCGTTTTATGACATACCTGTCTGTGTCCGTCTGTGTGTGTCTGTGGCTGATTATTCTCGATTTATCACGCTCGCCGCGTATCCCGCGCCGAATCCATTATCAATATTTACGACCGTAACGCCCGCGGCACAGGAATTCAGCATACCTAACAACGCCGCGATTCCTTGAAAGCTCGCCCCATATCCGACGCTGGTGGGTACAGCGATTATCGGTTTGTCCACCAGTCCTCCCACGACGCTGGGAAGGGCTCCTTCCATTCCCGCTACAACGATGATAACGGACGCCTTCGTGAGAGTATCCTGATGCGCTAATATCCTGTGAAGCCCTGAAACACCCACATCATGGACTGTCTCCACATGATTGCCCATAAATGCAGCCGTAACGGCAGCCTCTTCCGCTACGGGGATATCAGAGGTTCCGGCACTTATAATGATTATCGTTCCCCTGCCAGTCAATTTCCTGGGTTTGGTAATCAGGGTTAACGCTTTTGACTTTTTATGATAGGCACTTTCAGGAAACTTGTCCCTGACCTTTTCTACCTTTTCCGATGACAGGCGGGTAACCAGAATATTTTCATCCTGCTTGACCATCTTTTCCATGATCGCAATGATATCTTCTGCCTCTTTACCCTCCCCGAAAATGACTTCTGATAAACCCCTTCTCAGTCCACGGTGATGGTCAATATGGGCAAACCCGATATCTTCAAAGGGGAGAGTTCTTAATCTCTGAAGAGCGGTTTCAACGGATACCACACCTTTACTCAGATCCTCTAATAATTTTTTTAGACTATCCTTGTTCAAAATGTCTTACCTTATCAAGCAGATAGCTATAGGCCATCATTGTTATCTATTTTCAGAAACATCGAGGCTTTAACATTTCCTCTTACACGCCTCGCCAATTTTAAAGTAGTTTTTCTTCTTTGAGAATAGACATGGATTGCTGGCCGATGTTGGTGACCTTGCTTAAAGCCCTTGATAAATGGATCGTCGCCTCCTGACTCACACCGGAATTGATCATCAGTACGGCCTTTTCCAAATATTGTTCAATTCCATCCCATCTTTCATCTCCTGATACTGTTTTGGCTAAATTTATCTCCTGTCCGATCATGGTTATTAAAGTATTCATTATTTTTTCGGCCCCCCTTTTTTCAGAGGCCGGGAGCCCCTGGAGTAAATTTAGCAACTGGGAGGCCCATATAATGCCCTCTTTGATCTTTTCACTCTGGGAAAAAGACATTATTGTTTTTCCTGTATCCATCCGGACATTTCCTTCCTCTAACCTTCTATCTCAATCGTCTCCACCAGAACCCGTGCGGTGCCCTTCTTGTAATATCCCAACCGCTTTGCCGCCCCGGCACTAAGATCAATAATACGTCCCTTAACAAAGGGACCCCGGTCATTTACACGCAATATAGCCGATCTATTATTATCCAGGTTTGTGACCCTTACATAGGTAGGCAACGGTAGGTACTTATGAGCGGCATTAAGGCCATTCGGGTCAAAGGCCTCCCCGTTCGCCGTCATGTGGCCGCCTTTTTTATTTCTGGTCTCATAACCATACCAGGACCCGATCCCCTTTTCCCTGTATCTACCTGCTTCTTTAACAGACATTGGGACATACCTTTTACCGTTAACCACGTAGGGGGCATTTTTTACGCGCCCTTTCTTGATGGCCTCTTTGGGAGGAAGGTCATCAATGGATTCTATCCCATCCCTTGTAAACGGCCAGCTTAAGGGGGCCTTAGCGACATGAAAGGTAAATTCCCCCACTTTATATGCCACTTTGACAGCGCCTATAGTCCCTTTTGTGGCTGTCTTTGTAACAGTATAGGCGGCCTTCACCGTTCCCTTACCTATTTTATAGCTGGTGGAAACGGCACCACAGGCCATTAATAATAAAGCTCCCAAAACGAATAATACAATGCAAAAACTCTTCGTTTCATGCTTTATTTGGATGTCCATCTTTCTCTCATCTCCATATCATCTATTTTATCAAATTGACAATTATCATATTTTGATATAAAATACAATAATTTTAATAAAATTTTGCCATTTTATTTGTCAAAAAACAGAAATCTTTTTTTCAAGTCCGTAACATTTTTGCCGATTCTTCTCTTTGAAGGTTCATGAATACATTGAACACTAAGAGGTAGTGGTTCCGGGTTCCCCGTTCACGGTTTATAAGGTTGTAAAGGCGTTGACACAATCCATGAAAGCTTGTTTTTGATGGATAAGGTTCAAATTTACTGATAGATTACCCTGTAACCTTATTTAACCCTTAAGCCTGAACCGTGAACCGCCTAACCCAGGTAACACTTAGAAGATATATCTGAC
>CAYTUL010000597.1:0-2844 GCA_964441135.1 uncultured Desulfobacteraceae bacterium
ATTGTATAGCCCTCAAGATAGCAAAAGGCCTTAAGGCAAGGAACCGGGTTTTGAATCCGGGATGCCTTCAATCAGACCCCTTTTCCCTTTTGCGGCTTTTTTACCGATTTTGTCCGGTTTTCGGGGTTCAATTCAGGATCTCCCTTAATCTCTGAAAAACCTGTTCTTCCTTGTCCGCGATGACATTAAACTTTTCCTGGATGTCTTTTACAAGCGATCCGGGATTCTCCATATCCAGTGCGTCTTTCATGGGCAGGGCAATGTCGGTCCACAGTCTGCCGCACTGGATGATGTCATCCCCGATGCGGTCAAATTCCCTCTCCGATACAATCCCGGATACCTCTTTTAAAAACCTCCCGTACATATACCTGAACAGACCCCCGCCTGTTCCGGCGACAGTCACAAACAGGTAGATATTGAAAAGACTCATCCTGAAATCATTATCGGGAAACTGCTTTTCCCATTTCATGATCATGGTCCCCGCCTTTCTGATCCCCTTAATCCCCAGGTTGCTTATGGGCGGGCTGAGCACGGTCTTCACGGTCTGTGCTATTGCGGTAAATAAATCCTCTTTTGTCGGGGATCTGAATTTTGTAAAATCGAAAACAAAGTAGGCGTTATCCGGAGGAAAGGGTTTGAATTTCGAACCCCTCGCCCTTGCGAGCTGCTCAAGAGACATTTCGTAGAAAAACCCCTTTTTAAGTTCCGTGCCTTCAGGATCCATTTCAGAAACAAGTACTCTATCCCTTCCATTGAATCCGCCGACAACATGTGTGTGACCTCCGAAATGATAATCCTCACCAAAATCAAAGCAGGGAAGGAAGCCCATATCCACAAACATCATAACGGGCTCCTGGTTATTCAGCATTTCGATCAATGATTTTTCCGCCTTTGCGGTGCTCGATGTCGATCTCTTTTCAATTGCAACACCGGTTCTCTCTCCGATATCCCTATGAAAGTTTTTATTATTATCCCTGCCACCCATAAACGGGATAGTGCCCTTCTGGTGCCAGTATATGAAGCCCAGACCCGACCCAATACCGAGCAACATCTCCTCGCTCAAGGGGAAATTATAAAAATGAAATATTTTCGCGAATGAGTTCGTCTGGCAGTGATAACCGTCAAGGGCCTTGAAATTTTTAAAGGGTTTTATTTTTGTTTTCTCCTTCATGGTTCCGCTCCTTTTTTTTCATCCATTGTAATATGCTATTTATGACAACTGTGTGTCATATATTTTTCCGGCCCTGTTTTTTAATGATTATATATCAGACAGGATTAACTGGATATTCAGGATATTTTTGCAATTTCTGCTTGAGAAGAATAACGATGGGGATAATGAATGCCCGTCAATTCGAGCTAATGGTGAGAAGTTAACAATCTTCGACTTACTTTTTTACCAGCGCTATTCACAACTCGTCGGTTTGGGGCGGAGCTTCATTAGGAATCTTGTGATTTAGGGGAAAGATAACGGTGTTCCATGGCCTTAACCAGGTTGGTCATGGTCATATAAACGGGGGTCGGCACCCCTGTTTCCCTTCCGTATTCCACTACCTTGCCGCCTAAGAAATCTATTTCCGTGGGTGTTCTGTTTGCGATGTCAACGCACATAGAGTCTTTATGCGCCCCAACTTTCTGAAGATATTCAAGGGCCTGTTTGATGTAGTTCTCACCAAGGTCGTAACCCTTGGCCTTTGCAACTGCCAGAATTTCTCCGAAGGAGGCGTCTACGATCTCCCTGGTGGGCGGGAAATCGAGGGCTTCTTTTATGGTTGTGTCCGTGACGGCACACAGGGATGCCATAGTACATTTCACGATCATTTTTTTCCATACATTGATTCTTATGTCCTCAACATATTCCGTGTCAAGGCCGCTTTCGGTAAACCGTTTGGCAATAGCCTGACCCATTTCACGATTATCAGGTGTCAGGCTTCCCAGATGATTGGGCCTGTTGAAAAAGGCCATTTCCACTTCGCCCGGACCCTTAAGCGATACACCGAAATTTAAAGACATCCTGAAGGCCGATGCCTTTCCGAACATATCGGCGACGAGATCCTCCGGGCCCAGGCCGTTTTGGGTGCAGATGATCTTTGCCTCACCGGAGACTACACGCTTGAGTTCATCGAGGATTTGAGACAGATGGAAGGTTTTACTGGATATGAAGATCACACGGGGATCGAAGTCCTTCATTTTTTCAATACGATCCAGAAAATGCAATGGCCGGATATGGGATTCAAAGGGGCCTGAGATTTTGATTCCATATTCGAGAATCTCTTCGGCAAGGCCGGGTTTGGGGTCTACAAGGATTATCTCCGGGTCATTTTTCAGCAGGGCCGCGGCTAAGACCGACCCGGTAGCTCCAATGCCTAATAGGGCGGTTCGAATGTTTTCCATGGCATCCCTCACTATTTTTTTTAAAGGCGTGGCGCCCGGTGTTATCCGCTGATCAGGAAGAATCATGATCATTAAAGGATAAAAAAAAGAACTTTTCAATTAAAAAAAAGCAACTTAAAAGGAACGCACACGGATTGGGGCTCTTTTATCATGATCTACATGCTGAAATGAAGTTAAAATATCATTCTCATAAGACTTTAGAAGCCCATCGGGGTTGGGACAGGATATTTCTCTGAGCCAGTTGAAAATTAACCAATTATGCTTATTTTTATTAATGAAAAAGACGAAATGATCTTTTTCCTCCTAAACCCCTTAAGTTCCCCGTGAACTTAAGGGGTAACCCTGATTCACCATCAAGATGTCATCTGCAGCGTTAGTTTCGATCGCTCCTCCCAGCGGCGGATTACTCATACCCCACAGTAGTAGCAACACGCGCTACCCCTCATGAGCCGG
>CAYTUL010000598.1:0-2831 GCA_964441135.1 uncultured Desulfobacteraceae bacterium
GGGCGATACGGCCGGAGATCTCAAGCGTTTGCAGCTCTCCGAGCGAATCGCGGACACATTCGACCAGTACCTGCTTTTTCGTCCTGAAATGATTTTGCAATGGGAGAAGGGTGATCAAAAGCACTGGCAGGCCGTGCTCTGGAAGGAACTGGTCAAGGGGAATGAGGAGGGGCACCGGGCTGCACTCGGAAAGGCCTTTCTTGAGGCGGTCAGGGATTCCTCCACAGAGATAAAAGGGCTCCCGGAGAGAATTTCGGTCTTTGGGATATCCGCACTTCCTCGATTTCACATGGAGGTGCTGGCCGGCCTATCGCGTTTTACACAGGTGAGCCTGTTTCTCATGAATCCTTCCAGAGAATACTGGGGAGATATCGTCACCGATTGGGCAATCCAGAGGGCGACATCTAGCCAAGACCTCACCATTGAAGAGCTCCATTTCGAAAAAGGGAACAGCCTTCTTGCCTCCATGGGCGCCCTGGGCAGGGACTTTTTTGAAATGGTAACCGACTTTAACCACGAGGAATTCAGTGCTTTTGAGGACCCCGCTGAGGACACCCTCCTCTCCTGCCTCCAGTCCGATATCCTGAACATCAGGGACAGGCCGCAGAACGTGAAAGAAAAGGAGGTTATTTCAACGGAGGACGGCTCTATCCGGATCCATTCATGCCACAGCCCGATGCGGGAGATAGAGGTCTTACACGACCAGCTTCTCCGCATGTTTGAAGAGGACCAAGGCTTGATGCCGAAAGATATCCTGGTGATGATGCCGGATATCGAATCGTACGCCCCTTATATCCATGCGGTATTTGATACGCCGTCCGATCAGGCCAAGAAGATTCCCGTCAGTATTGCGGATCGGAGCATCAGAAGGGAGAGCGAGATTATAGATACCTTTCTGGCAATTATTGATCTCTGCGGGAGCCGCTTTGGGGCCTCACAGGTGGTCTCCATACTCGAATCTCCTGCTGTCCAGCGCAAGTTCGACCTCGTGGAGACAGACCTTGAGCTTATTCAAAGATGGGTAAAGGAGACCCGAATACGGTGGGGGATCGATGCTGAAAGCCGCGGTCGAATGGGTCTTGGTACCTTTATGGAAAATACCTGGAACGCCGGCCTGGACAGGCTTCTGCTGGGATATGCCATGCCCGGTCAGGACGAGAATATGTTCAACGATATCCTCCCCTATGATCACATAGAGGGCAGTGAAACCCTGGTACTGGGGAATTTTCTTGAATTCGCAACGGAGCTTTTCTCTCATGTCCAATCCCTCACGCGGCCGCGTACCCTGGACGAGTGGTCTAAGACCCTGACAAGGCTCCTCGACGATTTCTTTTTGCCCGGTGAGGATACCGAAAGGGAGATGCAGGTCTTGAGGCGCATGCTCAACGGCCTGGCCGATTTCCAGGAGATGTCGGGTTTCGAGGAAGCGATCACCATAAAGGTCATCGCGTATCACCTGGGGCACGCCCTTGACAGGGAGGGCTTCGGCCTCGGTTTTATGACCGGCGGGGTTACGTTTTGTGCCATGCTGCCCATGCGCAGCATCCCCTTTAAGGTCATATGCCTCGTGGGGATGAACAGCTAAGCCTATCCAAGGCAGGCCAAGCCGTTGGGATTCGACCTCATGGCAAAGAACCCGAAGCCGGGGGATCGCTCGCGCCGGAACGACGACAGGTATCTTTTCCTTGAGGCCGTGCTTTCGGCCAGGGAGAAACTGTACATCAGTTACGTGGGACAAAATATCCAGGATAACAGCCTTATTCCCCCGTCTGTCCTGGTGAACGAACTCATGGATTATATCGAGCAAGGCTTCGAGATCCCCGGCAAAGAGATTCTCGGGCAAATCGTTACGAAACATCGCCTCCAGGCCTTCAGCCCGAAATACTTCAAGGAGAATGGAAACCTATTCAGTTATTCCGAGGAAAATTGCGCGGCCGCGCAATGGCTTCAAAAAGACCGGGAACCGGCTGAGCCCTTTATCTCCCGGGGGCTCCCTGCCCCGGAAGAGGAATGGAAAACCGTGGACCTGGATGACTTGTACCGGTTCTATGCCAATCCAACGCGGTTCCTTTTAAACAGGCGACTAGGGATTCACCTGGAGGAAAGGGCCCCCATCCTGGAAGAAAGAGAGGCATTTGAAATCAGGGGCCTGGAAAGGTACCTGCTCGAAGAAAACCTGGTAAAAGGCACGTTTGCAGAACGCAGGCTAGAAGATCTTTTCCCGTCGGTCCGGGCCTCCGGACAGCTCCCGCACGGGACAGTGGGAAGATGCCTATACGCAGGCGTGAGTCGCGGGGTGGAGGGTTTTGTGGAAAAGACCCGGTCCTACATGGAGGGAAAGCCCCTTCAGCCGCTTGAGGTGGATCTTGCCATCTCGGGCTTTAGGTTGACGGGAAGAATCGATAGCCTCTATCCGGAAAGGTTGCTGCAATATCGCTACGCGCGGGTAAAGTCCGGGGATCGCCTCAAGGTCTGGATTCACCACCTGGCGCTGAACTGCCTCAAGGCAGACCATTACCCTCGGAGCAGCCTGCTTGTGGGCCTGGACCCCGATGGCCGGAAGGATCCTGCGTGGGCTGCCTGGGAATATGCACCGGTGGAAAAGAGTGAAGAGATACTCGGTATGCTCCTGGCGGTATACTGGGCCGGGCTCGTGAAACCCCTCCATTTTTTCCCGGAGTCATCCTGGGTATATGCTCACACGCTCCTGGGAAAAAACAAGTCTCCCGGGGAGGCCATTAAAAAAGCCCGCGATAACTGGGCTGGAAGCGATTTTAACCGGGGTGAGTGTGAAGATGCATACTATGAACTCTGTTATCAGGGTACAGACC
>CAYTUL010000599.1:0-2805 GCA_964441135.1 uncultured Desulfobacteraceae bacterium
GGATTACCGTCCAATCACGGATGCTATCCCTCAGGAAATGCGGGCAAAGATGCGTGACCTTCCCGTTTCCGACAGGGTCCATAATTTCAAGGAAGTGGAATTGGGGTATGATGAGGAAACCGGAAAGGCCGAAGCCCATCGCTGTCTGAACTGCGGGTACTGCTGTGAATGTTTCCAGTGTGTTGACGCCTGCGTTGCCAAGGCCGTGTGTCATGAACAGGAACACTTTGAAAGGGAAATCGAGGTCGGGTCGGTCATCCTCTGTCCCGGTGCCTCCCCCTTCGATCCCTCATCCTTCGGAGAATTCTACGACTATAAGAAGCATCCCAATATCATTACAAGCATTGAATTCGAGCGCATACTGAGCGCTACGGGTCCGACGTTGGGGCATCTTGTGAGACCTTCCGATAGAAAGGAGCCTCAAAAAATCGCATGGCTGCAGTGTGTCGGTTCAAGGGACACGGCACACTGCAATAATGGGTACTGTTCCTCCGTGTGCTGCATGTATGCCATTAAAGAGGCCGTGATCGCCAAGGAGCACATGAAAGATGATTTGGAGACGACCATCTTCTTCATGGATATCCGCACCTTCGGGAAAGACTATGAGAAATATTATAACCGGGCCAAGGATGAATATGGAGTAAGATTCGTCCGATCCAGGATCCATACCATTGATCCGGTCAGGGATGGGGACGACCTTATTATCAGGTTTTCCGACGAATCCGGGATTGTACGGGAAGAGGTCTTCGATCTGGTGGTCCTTTCCATCGGATTGGAGATGGACCGGGAACGGATCCAGTTAGCCGAGCGGCTCAATATCTCCCTGGACAAGTACAATTTCGCCTTGACCGCGGCTTTTCGTCCAGTCGAGACAAATCGTCCCGGAGTTTACGTTTCGGGCATTTTTCAGGGGCCCAAGGATATCCCGAGCTCTATCATGGAGGCAAGCGCCGCAGCCTGTGCCGCGGGTATCGACCTCAGTGACGCCAGGGGGACCCAGACAAGGAGTCTCACTCTTCCCGAGGAGATCGACGCCTCCGGAGAGGAGCCGAGGATAGGCGTCTTTGTCTGTGACTGCGGAATTAATATTGCAGGAGTCGTGAATGTCCCGTCCGTCGTGGAATATGCCAGGACCCTTCCCCATGTCACCTTTGCCCAGGAAAATCTTTTCAGTTGCTCCCAGGATAACCAGGAAAAGATGAAAGAGACAATCAAAGAGAACAGGTTGAATCGCGTTGTTGTTGCGTCATGTACTCCGAGGACACATGAACCCCTATTCCAGGAGACCCTGCAGGCCTGCGGGCTGAACAAATACCTCTTTGAAATGGCAAATATTAGGGACCAGGACTCCTGGGTCCATGGGAACGACCCGGACTCCGCCACGGACAAGGCCAAAGACCTTATCAGGATGGCCGTGGCAAGGGCCGGTTTTTTGACGCCCCTCAAGGAAAAGAGGATTCCCATCACCATGCGGGCCCTCATCATAGGGGGTGGTGTCGCCGGCATGAACGCCGCGTTGGGTTTGGCGGATCAGGGATTTGATGTGGTTATCGTGGAAAAGTCGGACCATTTAGGGGGCCTGGCAAGAGAGCTGACCACCACGATCGAAGGAGATGATATTCACCGGTACCTGGCGGAGCTCATCGAGAGGGTCAGCGGCCATGAAAAGATCCAGGTGTTAACCGAGACGCTAATAGTCGGTTTCGGCGGTTTTAAGGGAAATTTCTATACAGAGGTCATGGTGGGGCCCGGCATGTATGCGCGGAAGATCGAGCACGGCGTCGTCATTATCGCCACCGGGGCCAATGAATACGAGCCAAATGAATATTTACATGGAGAAGATCCCCGTGTCATGACACAGATAGCCCTGGCCAAGAGGCTGGATATCAAAGGAGCCGATGACCTGGATCAGGTAATCATGATCCAGTGTGTGGGCTCCAGGAACGAGGAGAACCCAAATTGCTCCCGCATATGCTGTCAAAGCGCCGTGAAAAACGCCATTCACATCAAGGACCTTAGCCCGGAAACAGAGGTGTGGATCCTCTACCGGGATATCCGCACATACGGCCTGTTGGAGGACTACTACACGGAGGCCAGGAAAAAAGGCGTCCGGTTTTTCAGGTTTTCCAAGGATCAACCGCCCCGGGTCGAATCATCCAACGGGGTCCTCTCCGTTATGTTTATGGATCACGTCCTTCAGCGAGAAATCCGTGTATCCACGGACATACTCGCCCTGAGTGCCGGAATGGTCCCGGCGGATACAGAGGAGCTCTCCTCCATCCTCAAGCTGCCAAGGAGCAAGGAAGGCTTTTTTATTGAGGCCCATGTCAAGCTGAGACCGGTCGATGTGGCCAATGACGGCGTATTTCTTTGCGGTACGGCCCACGGCCCGAAGTTATTAAAGGAGACCATTTCCCAGGCCCTCGCCGCGGCGTCCCGGGCCACCACCTTTCTCTCCCAGCCCGAAATTGTACTGTCCGCCGTGACTGCCAAGGTGGATCAGGACAGATGCGCATCCTGTCTCATTTGCGTCAGGGCATGCCCGTACGGCGTGCCGAGGATCAATGAAGAGGGTGTGAGTGAGATTGACGAGGCCCTTTGCCACGGCTGCGGGATATGCGCGTCTGAATGCCCGGCAAAGGCCATCGAATTAAGCTGGTACGAAGATCAGCAAATCATGAGCAAACTGGAATCATTACTGGAAGGAGTCCTATGATGAAAGAGTTCAAACCGATCATTATTGCCTTCTGTTGCAATTTTTGAGGATATACCGCTGCGGACCTGGCAGGTTCCATGCGTCTCCAG
>CAYTUL010000600.1:0-2797 GCA_964441135.1 uncultured Desulfobacteraceae bacterium
CCGAACCCCCTCGCCTTGCAGATGGCCTCCCGGTCGATGGCATAGGAGACGGCCTGGCGTACCTTCCTCTTGGAAAAGGGTGAACCGGGATTCTTGCTGTCCGGGATGAAGGACACGGGCCCGACAGGCATGGCGATCACGTTAAATCCCTGGGCCTTCATCATGGCCGCCTGTTCACCCGAAGTGACGGAAAGGACATGGACCTTTTCATCCCCCCTTGCCCGCATGGCGGCCTGTTGCGTCATGGGATCCCTGATGAAAAGATACTCTATACCGTCGAGATAGGGTCTCCCCTTCTGCCAGTATCCGTCCCACTTGGTGAATACCAATTTGTCGCCGCGTTCGAAACTGACAAATTTGAACGGCCCTGTCCCGACAGGGTGCCACTTGGCCCACTCCTCACCATTTTTCTTATACGCCGTAGGGGATATAGGGTTACAAGAGGAACTTGCAAGGGTATTCAGGAAGGTATTCTGGTACGGTTGTGTGTCAATGCGAACCGTATAGTCGTCAAGGGCTTCTGCACCAAGAAAACCACGGGCCATCTTGCTTTCTACCGCCTTTCCAATACACCATGCCACGGCCTGGGCATTGAAGTCGGTCCCGTCATGAAATTTAACCCCCTTCCGGAGAGTGAGTGTGATGGTTTGTTTTTCCCGATCGATTTTCCAGTCCGTGGCTAACCAGGGGTGATAATTTCCGGAGACATCCTCCCTGAGAAGACCCTCAAGAACCGGTTTCTGGAGCTTGCTGTCGATTCCTCTGACGAACCAGGGGGTGCCGAGGGGCTGTGCCCCTTCCGCCATATCAATGATCTTCAGGACGCCCCCATATCGCGGTGTTTCCGCGCTCGCCACGGCAGGCGGCAGCATAACGAACACCATCAGAGTAAGAATAACCATTAGCCGTGTGAACAGTTTCGTTTTTTCCATGTTAAGCCCTCCCTTGTCTTTAAGTTCATTCCATTATCGTCATACGATTCTTCGTATAACCCCTTTAACGGTGACACGAAACCTGCTATTGTTTCCAGCCGTAAACCGTGAACACTGGCTTATTGGGTGAACGATTCCGATGAGGTATCCAGGGCTAATTGATATTTCTTCTATCAAGACTCGTATCTTTCATGGTTATAAGAATGCTTTCCCATAATTTTTAGAGTAGGAGATTTTGGATTGCGTGTCAAAGGAAAAAAAATCACTTTCCTTCAGTAATATCCGGTTCGGATATTGCATAACATATTTTTTGTCTGAAAAAAGGCCGGTCTGGGTCTTTTTTTAAAGATGAAAATGGGACTCCCCACCACATCCTTTGGCGAAGACTGATCAATCATGCGATTTGCCGCAGGGTATTCTGATGAGGGCGAATGAATGTTGAAGATTGGGAAATATATTTGTAATATGACAAGATTATAGGGGAGAGATCAAATATGATCAATGAATGTAGTCGCATAAAAGATATTTTGGACGCCCAAATAGATATCATCGAGCGTCATGTTGATCAACATAAATGGTTCCAGCAAATTGAAGACAGGAATGAAGCAATTCGTGATTTTATTGAGAAATATGGATTTATAATGAGAGAATTTTACTGTTCCCGGATCTGCGAGGACAGGTTTGACTGCGTGCTCGCGCAGAAATATAATCCGAAATAGCGTGCATCCATGAATGAAGGATTTCAGGAGGGGTTTTTGACATGGTGTCCCTCGGGGACATAGATCTTTTTTAAGAAGGGGAGGGTAGGGGCTGAAATTGTCAACAGGTATTGAAGTAGATGGCGGTAAATATCCCGGTTATATTCGATCAGGATGGCTTATTGATGGTACCGGAGGGCCGATCCTGCGGGATACCCTAATGGAGATATCCAACGGCGTCATTTCTACTATCGACAATTCCGGGTCCTTTGATTTGAAAAAAGGCCGTGTCATGGATTTTTCCAATTGTACCCTTATCCCCGGGCTCGTTGACTGCCATGTACATCTCGCCATGTCCGGTACCATGAATCATAAATCACGCCGGCGACAGTTGGATGCTTCATTTGATGAAGTCAGGGAGTTAATCTCAGGGAATCTTCACGAACAGTTAAGACACGGGGTAATCGCCCTGAGGGACGGGGGTGACCGGGCCGGCCATACGCTCCGCTATAAGAAAGAGTACCTGAAAATAGAAAAAACACCCGTTTTTTTGATGGTTTCCGGAAGGGCCTGGTATTCCGAGGGGCGCTATGGAAGGTTTATCGGGCGATCCCCATTTCAGGGCCTGAACCTGGCCCGGTCCATTTTGAAAGATCATGACGGAATCGATTATATAAAGATCATTAATTCAGGAATCAACAGCCTGTCCCGATACGGGTTGGAGACGCCCCCGCAATTCAGTCTGAAACAGTTGCGTGAGGCCATTAGTATCGGAAATGATTTAGGACTCCGGACCATGGTCCATGCGAATGGGCGAGAGGCGGTGAGAATTGCCATAGAGGCCGGGAGCCATTCCATTGAACACGGGTTCTTTATGGGGGATGAGAACCTGAAAGCAATGGCGGGGAAGGGCGTTACATGGATACCGACCCTTTTTGCCATGAATGCCTATAGCCGTATTATTTCAGAATCCGGAAGCAAGGAGGCCCTGATAGCGGAAAAAACCCTGAAACACCAGATTGAACAGGTATCCAGGGCCTCTGAATACGGCGTACACATTGCCGTCGGAACAGACTCGGGAAGTCCCGGGGTGCATCCCGGAAAAGGAATCTGGGAAGAGATAAGGCTTCTTATGTCTGCGTGTATTTCTCTCGAAAAAGTGATCAA
>CAYTUL010000601.1:0-2785 GCA_964441135.1 uncultured Desulfobacteraceae bacterium
CTCTAAGACCGTTACCGGTTTCCACGATGATGTTCATGCCCCAGGCACGGTCCCTGTGGATACATGTGATATAGGGGAGATTGATTTTTTTCCCGGCGATAAAACGGCAGAACTTTGCTGGAAGGTTTTCAGGTACTTCCGGTAAGATCATGGATAATCCGGCTACACCCCTCATGATTTTGAAGCCGCCGAGTCTCGTCGAGGGATTCATTTAGGAATAGACTCCAGAAGAGGCCTTTGAAATAAATAAGAATGCATGGTTCTTCTGTTTTTCACGGGGACCTTGTCCGAATGCACAGGGCATGCGAAAGATAACATACCCGCGGCTATATTTTACAAGTGGGACCTCGGATATTCTCGGGATAGGCAATCAAAGCAGACCACTCACCGCGCTCCACAGACCTTCGGTGTCAATGGGTTTCGGGATATACTCATCAGCCTCCGTCGCCATACCATCGGCATGGGAGTATCGGGTGGTTGGTACGGCTTCGCCGACGGCCGTTAACAGGATCACCGGAATATCTCGTGTCTTTTCATCCGCCTTGAGCTCCGCACAAAGTACATAGCCGTCTTTTCTGGGCATCATGATATCGAGGATAACGAGATCAGGCTTTCTCTCCCTGATGGATTCTTCTCCTTCGATGCCGTCATAGGCCCTGCCGACTTCACACCCCTTACTCTCTAACATCATAGCCACGGTCTCCACCAGATCGGGATCATCATCTACTACTAAGATATACTTTTGGGACATATCACAACCTCCTTCTTTCGCTGTTACGTGAAGTGCGGGATGATAACCGGTAACGCTTCACTGCTCATTCATGTCAGGCCGGGGATAGAGACCACTGCGTTCTACGATTTCCGGCACTTTCTCTTCCCACTCGATAGCCATAATATGAAATCCCCGAATCCCTTCCACTTCCTTAAGCCGCTGAATCGATTCCACACATATATTGATACCTTCTTCGGCCTGTTTCTCTTTGGGGACCCCGCTTATCCTCTTTACCACTTCATCGGGCACATCCATACCGGGTACACGGTTTTTCATATATTTGGCCATACCGGCGGATTTCAAGGGTGTTACACCTGCAAGGATATAGACCTTTTCATGAAGTCCCCGATCACGGGCCTGTTTCATGTAAAGCTCGAATTTATCCAGATTATAGATGCACTGGGTCTGTATGAATTCAACACCGGCAGCTACCTTCTTGGCTAACCGGGGCACCCTGATCTCAAAGGGATCCGCGAAGGGATTGGCCGCCGCTCCAACAAACATCCGGGGTGGCCGCATTATCTCGTCTCCTCCCAGGAATTTCCCTTCGTCCCTCATTAATCTTACCGTCTGTATGAGTTGCATGGAATCCAGATCAAAGACATTCTGACCCGTGGGACAATCGCCAAATTGTTGATGGTCTCCTGAAAGACAAAGGATATTGAAGATATCAAAGGATGCCGCGCCCAGGATATCACTCTGCAGCGCGATCCGGTTTCTGTCCCTTGTAACCATTTGCAGGGTCGGCTCGATCCCCATCATCTTCAGGTGGATACAGGAGGCCAGACTGCAGAGACGAGTCACAGAGGTCTGGTTGTCCGTAATATTGATGGCGTCTACATGGCCCCTGATCATTTCGGCCTTTTTCGTGATGGCCTCTGGATCGCTTCCCCTGGGGGGCCCGCATTCCGATGTTACGGCGAGATGACCGGAAGCCAGTATCTTCTCTAATCTGCTCGGTGTTCTTGTTTCCCTCATTATCGTACATCCTCCCTGATAACTTTTCGGGGTCCCCCGGCCCTCTCCGTTGACCAGTCTTTTATGGGGGCAAGTTGCTCGAAGTCTTCCAGTCTGTTAAGCTCTTTCAGTCGATCGATAATCAATTGCCATGCGCAGTCAAGATCCTTATTTATCTCGCATTTACCTTTGGTGGACCCTCCGCAGGGACCATTTAAAAGCCTTTTGGCACAACGGGATACGGGACAAATCGAAGCGGTTCTGGCCAAGATACACTGGCCGCAGCCCTGACATCGTTCCGTCCAGACGCCCCTTTCCTCCGTTACGCCCATAAAGCTGGTATTCACACCGGGATATACCGGCGTCTGAAGATATTTTTCCGCCATAAACTGGACACCTACGCCGCATGCAAGGGACACAACCGCATCATATTTATCTATGATATTCCTTATTTCCTCCAGGTATTCGTGATCGCATTGGCGCTCAAGGGTGACCTCGTCGATTTCCACCTTCTTACCCTGATTCATGAAATACATCCTGAGCGCGGAGGCAAGAATTCCTACTTCCTTTTTACCTCCTGCCTCACAGACCGTTACGCACTCGTTACAGCCCGCGATAAGGATCTTGCTATAGTCCTTTATCTCCTCAACAATCTCCTCTATCGGTTTTTTATCGGCGACAATCATTTCAGCTAACCTCCCTTCAACTACTCAACTGTCTGAATCAATCCCCATCATGCGGCTTTCTTCTTTAAGGCTTTTTTCAAGGGATTTGGGCCCATTTCCTTTATCCTCTCCGTCATTTCAACGGCGATCTCAACGAATCTCGGCGCCTCGCTTGAAGAAAGGTTGTACATCTGGGTCCTATCACCCCCTATTCCAATGGTATCCAGGATGCCTTTGGCCTGTTGGACCCTGACCCGGGCACGCAGGTTGCCGCTCTCGAACCTGCAGTCGCCCTCCAAACAGCCTACCACATAGACGCCGTCCGCGCCTTTTTCAAAGGATCGCAGGATATGGAGGACATCCACCTTGCCTGTGCACGGCACCCTTATGA
>CAYTUL010000602.1:0-2777 GCA_964441135.1 uncultured Desulfobacteraceae bacterium
GGAAAAGGCCAAGCAGCTCTTAGCCGAGGCAGGGTACCCTAATGGATTCAAGACCTCAATCCTTACCGGGGAACGCTCCCGGGACGGCGCCACGGCCGTGAAGGCCTATCTGGAGGCGATCGGACTCAAAGTAAAACTGGATGTCGCCGATATGGGCAGGTACTTCGGTTCGGTATTCGGAACCGGATGGAGTGATCTGGTATTCGCCGCACACGGAATCAATCCCAGCGGAACGGATATTTTTATCCATTTCGGCCCGGAACCCATGACCTATCGCACCGGCAACATTGCCAAGACACCCGAATACCTGGCCATGTGCAATGATATATTGCATACTTATAACGAGGCGGAGAGGGTGAAAAAAATGCAAAAATTGGTCATCAAATTCAGCGAAGACGCGGTGGTGATTCCGATCTATGTTTCCGCGGCAGCGCATGTAATGGCTCCCTATGTTCACAGCAATTCCGGGAAAGTACATTCCGTGATCTGGTATTCCTATGAGGACTGGATGGAACCTCATTAGGCGGGTTGAAACGGTAGCATATCCGTGTGATTCCCCCCTGTCCCGGTAAAGGGTCAGGGGAGAATCACACAATTCCCTTCATCTTGAAGGTTCTTACACCGTTAGGCGAAAAAGCTGTCTCGCGTTATCCTCAAAGATCATCTTTTTCTCGGCATCGCTGATATCCATTCGTTCTATGGATTCGATGGTCTCGCGCGTGTATCGAAGACCAAACTGACTGTCAAAGGGCATATCCGTCCCGAATAAGAGATTTTTTGCGCCAAAAAAGGCATAGCCGCACATCAGTCCGGGTGTATATCCATATATCGCCGTGTCGGCGAAGAACATCTTCAGGTAGTCCCTCACGGGTCTTCGGAGCTTCCCCGGGCCTTTCCTGGAACCGAATATCTCCCCGGCCTCGACAAAACCCGCGATTCTATTGATCATGTAGGGTACCATACCCCCGCAGTGATGGGTAATAATCTTCAGGTCAGGGAATTTTTCCATAACACCGCTCAATACCAGACGGACCATGGCCGTAGTAGTTTCATAGGGCCAGCCCAGACTGGATGACAGAGTGTATTTTGAAGCTTCCTCCGTCCTGTAATCCGGATAATCCGTTTCCCTTTGGGGGTGAAGTAAGATCGGGAGATTGTACTGGCACATCTTCTCGTATAGAGGGAAAAATTCCGGTGAGTCCAGGGGCTTATCATTGATCGGGGTAAATATCTGTACCCCCTTAAAATTCAGATCATTGACGGCCCGATCGAGTTCCTTGAGGGCCACGTCCATATCATGCATGGGTATACAGGCTATGGCGGCGGCAAATCTATCCCGATATTTCAGGACGAGCTCGGCCATTTCGTCATTGGCCATCACGGCCAGGTCGCCGGCCTTTTGCAGGTTATCAATGTTTTCCAGCGGTGGCGCGGCGATATTCAAGATCTGCATCAGGCCGCCAAACTGATCCATTATGCGAAATCTGTATTCAAGATCAAACAGAGTAGGTATCACCTTATGCAGGTGCTCGAAGTGCCCCAGTCCTCTTTCCTTGTGTAGAGCTTCCATGTACTTGACCGGCAAGATATGCGGAAAGACATCTATATACATTTTATCCTCCTTGATTTAGATGTAGAAAAGACGGTCTTCAGGCGGAAAATACATACCCCGCCGAGCTTATTACGAATGCGCAGGGTCCACGGTTTTAGGTTTACGGTTTTTTTCTCATCCGGTCATCCCCCGGGTTCAGAGTGTCCCCTTCAGCCTGGGGTCGAGGGCGTCTCTCAACGCGTCTCCTACCATATTAAAGGCGTAAACTACCAGCATGATGGCCACGCCCGGGGCAAAGGAAAGTACCGGATTCTTTACCAGATACCGGTAGCCCTCGTTGACCATGGCGCCCCAGGCCGCACCGGGAGGTTCAATACCGATACCGAGGAAGCTGAGGGTCGCTTCCGAAAGGATAAGGAATCCTAATTGCAGGGTTATGACTACAATGACCGGCGCGAAAGCATTCGGAAGGATATGTCTCGCCATTATTCGAAGATGGCTGGCGCCCATGGCCCGTTCTGCGAGAATATATTCGTTTTCCCTGATACTCAGGGTCATCCCGCACATGACCCTGATGTACCCCGGGGTGGTCGCGATACCCAGGGCCAGAATCACATTGTGAATACCGCCGCCGAGCAGGGCCGCGATCAGGAGGGCGAGCACGATCATGGGAAAAGGCATGATAATGTCCGTCAGCCTCATGATGACCAAGTTGGTTATGCCGCCAAAATAACCGGCGATTAATCCCAGGGTAATCCCGATGGACGCGGAGATACCCATTGACACAAATCCGACGATCAGGGCCGTCCTTGAGCCGTAAATGACGCGGCTCAACGTGTCCCTTCCAATAGAATCGGTTCCTAACAAATGCTTGCCCGTCGGTTTACTCAGGACATTCCTTAAATCCTGTTTATAGGGGTTATAGGGTGCCAGAAAACCGGCAAATACAGCGGTAAAAACCAGCACTAATAGGATCAGGAGACCGAATATTACCATTCGCCGCGAGAAGAAAACCCTCAGAAAGCGCTTCCACTCACTCACCCTGGGCGGGGCCTTTTCAATATTTTCGCTGTTTGTCAAAATCTCTTCCATCGGTAGAAGTCTCCTATTCGTACTTTATCCTGGGATCAAGCCAACCATAGGAGATATCCACAATCAGATTGGCCAATACCACGATCATGGCGAATACAAGCGTGCATGATTGAACCACCGCGTAATCCTGGGC
>CAYTUL010000603.1:0-2766 GCA_964441135.1 uncultured Desulfobacteraceae bacterium
GGCCATCCCTGGACGGCGCTTTTTCATGGCGAGATCCCGGCGCCACGTAGATTTCGCACCCTAAAATAGGTCGAATATGGGCCTTTTCAGCCAGATCGAATAGCTGTACGGCCCCGAAAATATTGCCATGATCCGTGATGGCAACACTTTCCATATCAAGGGCCTTGGCCTTTTTGATCATCTTTTTAATCATGATGGCGCCGTCTAACAGACTGAATTCCGTGTGAACATGAAGGTTTATAAAAGAAGATTTATCGGACAATTTTTCTCACCTCTTTATTGAACTACCCCTAAAGAATATGATACGGTATATAGAAAACATCATCAAGCCCATTTTCCGATCAACCTCTATTTGTTCGCGAAGACTCTCTCTAACATGAACTATTGTTTCTCAGTAAAGTAGCCGTAAAATCAATGAGTTGAATTCATATTGAGGTATTATGCCGCTAAAAAAAAGAGAGCCTCTGGAAAATCGTATTAAAAAACTCGAAGCGGAAAATCAATCTCTCAAGGAAAAACTTGCCCTTTTTAAAAAGGAAAATCTCAAACATAAAAGGTCCTTAAAAGACAGGGAAATGATCTTTCATTCTTTGCCGGCCGGGATTATTCTCATTCAGCGCGGCAAGATCATCGAGATCAATGACACCCTTTTAAAACAGTTGGGGTATAGGTCCGAAGATGTGATAGGCCGGGACTTTCTTGATCTCATTCATCCTGATCAGAAGACCGGTGTGAGCAGGCTACATGATCTCTGGGACTCAGGTAAAATCGCACCGGATCAGTATGATGTCCTCCTTATTAAACGGGATAAAAAAACCATATTTTGCGATGTGAAGATTCAGGGAATAAGGTTGAAAAACAGAAAGGCCTTTCTCCTGAATCTGACAAGATTGGAAGAAAGAAAAGAAAAAGAAAGAGAGGAAATCCGTTCAAGAAAAATGGAAGCCCTTACGACCATGGCTTCCGGTCTCAAAGATGAACTTTTTCGTTGTGGTGGCTGCCTCGAATCCGGTATCAGGGATCTGAGGGCGGTCCTATATCCAGGGCAAAAGGACATTTCGGAAATTTTAAAACAAATAGAGAACAGTTCCTGGGACGTCCGTTCGATCGCTCGTGACATGGATGTTTTCGCAGGGGCGGTAAATGATGAACAGGCCATGATCCCTTTTGATTTAAATGAAAGCGTACGGGAAGCTGTCTCCTCTTCGGCGCAAAAATGGAAGGCCGGCCTCGAAAGTCAGGGAATAAGGGTTGATCTTAAAACCTTTCTGAGGTCATCCGCGACTGTAAAAGGTCATCCGGAAGGTCTGAGGGATATGATTGTCCATATGATAAATAATTCCGTTGATGCCATGCCCCGTGGAGGGGAAATCTATATTACCACGGAAGATAGTGCCGGGTCAGCCCATATATATATACAGGATAACGGTATAGGGATATCCGAAAAGAATATGGATAAAATATTCGATCCCTTTTTTACTACCAAGGATTCCGTCTCAATGGGTCTTGGGTTAAGTCTTTCCTATGCTATTATAAAAAATCATAATGGTATCATCGAGGTATCCAGTTTAGAGGGCCAGGGAACTATATTTCATATAATCCTCCCCTGTATCCTGCAGGGGGGTATATCGAAATCAAAGGCACATCGAACGAGGATAAAGGAGGCCCAAATCCTGATTATTCAGGATAAAGATGTTGCCAGAGAACTCCTTTCACACCAGTTGACGAGCAGGGGGTGCAGGGTGGATACGGCCGTTGACGGCATGGAAGGTCTGGGAAAGCTGAAAAGAAAAAAATTTGATCTCATGATCGCGGATATAGAGACTCTCGATGTTGAAGAAGATATATTTCTAAAGAAAAGCAGGGACATCAACCCGGATCTCGCCGTGGTCTTTATCAGAGGGGAGGACGTCCCCCTAAACTTGAATCCCATTGATGAATCCATGGCGGTCCTTAGCGTTTTAAAGCCGTTTGACATCAGCAGGGTTTCGAAGCAGGTCGCCGAATTTCTGATGTCCCTGTGAATAAAAGTAACTATGGACAGGAACAGCCGTCTCTCTAATATCCCCTTAGCGGATCGAATAAGGCCGACGAAGATAGATGAAATCGTAGGCCAGGACCACCTGCTTGGCCCCGAATCCGTCCTGACAAGGGCATTATTATCCGGTCGTGTGTTTTCGGTCATCTTCTGGGGTCCGCCCGGTTCCGGGAAGACCACCTTAGCCAGGCTGATCGCTCACTATACCCAGAATCCCTTTGAAGCCTTTTCCGCCGTTACATCCGGTCTCAAAGAACTCAGGCGCGTAATCACCGGAGCGGAGGACACCTGGCACAGGTCGGGGAAGCCAACTATCCTGTTTGTGGACGAGATACATAGATTCAATAAGGCCCAGCAGGACGCCTTTCTACCCCATGTGGAGAACGGCCTCATCATCCTTGTAGGGGCTACGACTCAGAATCCGTCCTTTGAAGTCATTCCTCCGCTGCTGTCAAGGGCCCGGGTTATGGTTCTTCGACCTCTCGAAAGAGGAGACCTCATGACGATTTTAAACAGGGCCCTCACGGATAGAGAGCGTGGTCTCGGGGAGGTGGATATCGAGATTCTTCCGCGGGCCCTGGAACATATCATCGATCTTTCCTCCGGTGATGCCAGGACCGCCCTTAATAATCTTGAAGTAGCGGTCAATTATGTCATGGGTGATGAAAGGAGCGCCCATCTCCTGACCCTCGAGGCCGTTGAAGAAGCCCTGAATAGAAAGGCACTTC
>CAYTUL010000604.1:0-2763 GCA_964441135.1 uncultured Desulfobacteraceae bacterium
CCGCCAAGGACCGCCTGCTCGCGCAATTTCATGAATTCGTCTCTTTTATCCTGCATGGTTTCCCTCCGTTTGCGGCCTATTTACGTGAAAAAGCCGGAATGCCCTGTACTTTGCTCGGGGATGAACGGCTAAGGGTTTATGGAAGAAGCCCCGGCCTGTGGTCGGGATTCTTCCCTGCAGAATCCAGTCAACACCCCAAAGTGGATTTCTCACCCCCTGTACCTGTACTCTCCGAATACCTCCCGGAGGACCTTACATATCTCACCGAGTGTGGCATACTCCAGAACCGCCTGCAGGATGACCGGCATCAGATTTTCATCACCCTCCGCGGCCGACTTAAGTCGGTCCAGGGAATCCGCTACCTTCTTGCCGTTCCTGCTTTTCCTGAGTTTTTCAAGATTCCTGACCTGTTTCTCTTCGATACGCGAATCAACCCTCAGAAGAGGTGGCCTGGTTTCTTCCTCTATCTGATATCCATTTACCCCCACGATAATACGTTTTCCCTTTTCTATTTCCCTTTGATACTCGTAGGCCGAGTTCTCGATCTGTTTCTGTATAAAGCCCTTTTCAATACAGGCAACTACTCCTCCCTTCATTTCCACCTCATCTACTAATTCTTCCGCCTTCCGCTCGATCCTGTCTGTAAGCTCTTCAATATAGAAGGAGCCGGCGAGGGGGTCGACGGTGTCTACCACACCGGATTCCTCGGCGATAATCTGTTGTGTCCGAAGGGCGACTCTGACAGAGTCCTCCGTGGGCAGGGAAAGGGCCTCGTCTCTTGAATTCGTATGCAGGGACTGGGTACCTCCTAAAACGGCTGCAAGGGCCTGGAGGGTCACCCGGACGATGTTATTGTCGATCTGCTGGGCCGTGAGGGTATTTCCGGCCGTCTGGGTGTGAAAACGAAGCATCTGGCTGGCGGGTTTTTTCGCACCGAACCGCTCTTTCATGATCCGCGCCCATAACCTTCGCGCGGCCCTGAATTTGGCCACTTCCTCTAATAGATCAGAGGACGCGTTAAAGAAAAAGGCCAATCTCCCGGCAAAGGAGTCGATCTCCAGTCCGGCCTTCAAGGCGGCCTGGACATAGGCACAGGCATTGACCAGGGTAAAGGCCACTTCCTGGACGGCCGTAGAACCGGCCTCTCGAATATGATAACCTGAGATGGAGATGGTGTTAAAGGCCGGCATATGCCGGCCGCACCATTGAAAGATATCCGTAATCAATCGGAGGCTGGGTTTTGGCGGAAAGATATAGGTGCCCCGCGCCACGTACTCTTTTAGCACATCATTCTGGATGGTGCCCCTCAGTTGACTCGCCTCTAAGCCCTGTTTTTCACCAACAGCCACATACATGGCCAACAGTACGGCGGCAGGCGAGTTGATGGTCATGGATGTGGAGACCTTGTCCAAGGGAATTCCGTTGAAAAGGATTTCCATGTCCGCAAGGGAATCGATTGCGACCCCCACCTTACCCACCTCTCCTCTGCTCATGGGATTATCGGAGTCATAGCCTATCTGTGTGGGGAGATCAAAGGCGACGGAGAGGCCGGTTGTTCCCTGATCCATGAGATAGCGGTAGCGTTTGTTAGAGTCCTCCGCGTTTGAAAAACCGGCGTACTGGCGCATGGTCCACAGGCGGCCCCGGTACATCGTGGGCTGCACACCCCTGGTGAAGGGGTACCGGCCCGGAAATCCCAGGTCCCTGAGATATTCATCATCTATTCCTTTCGGCAGGGCGACCCGGGGTATCTCATCACCACCGTGATTGGTAAATCTATGTTTGCGCTCGGGAAACCTGCCGATACTTTTCGCAAGTTCTTTCTCTTCCCAATCTTTCAGATGAGGATTTTTTTCCATAGGGTCGAATTCCCTTTATCTTTTTTTTGCCTTTTCCCTGTTGTGGAATCTGTCACAGGCGTCTCTGAAGGCGTCTATTATCTCCTGAAGCGACGCCCCCGGTGTAAAGACCCTTGTCAAACCGGCCTCCTTTAAGAGAGGGATATCCTCGGCAGGGATAATCCCTCCGCCTAGGACCTGGATGTCTCCTGCGCCGGCCTTTTTCAAGGCATCCATCACCGCAGGGAACAGTTGCATGTGGGCGCCGGACAGGGAGGAAAGCCCTATGGCTGCGACATCCTCCTGCAGGGCGGCGGATGCGATCTCTTCGGGTGTTTGACGAATACCCGTATAAATTACCTCAAATTCGTTGTCCCGCAGAGCACGCGCGATTATTTTGGCGCCGCGATCATGACCATCCAGGCCGGGTTTTGCTATTAATACGCGGTTCTTCCTTTTATTTCTGGTCATTACCTTCTCCCTCCCAATGAATGCCTCTCCCTAAATCGAGATGCCCGGATCAATTAAATATCCGGCTTTATAAGCTAAGGGAAAAAGCCCATCGGCTTGGGGCCTCATGTAACATTCTTGATCCGATTCTGATTAACCTCATGTTTTTTTGGGGGAAACATCATGCCCAAGGCGAATAACCGGTTAAAACCGGGGTGGGTTGTCAGTTCAACGTATTCGGTTCTATCTGCGATACGCTTGGCACGCTCCCTTTCAGTGAGAGAGAGCAGGGCCATTTTTGCCCCGACTCCCGCGGCATTTCCCACCTGTGTATATCTTGCATTGGGAAAATAGGGCAGCATACCGATATTAATCGTATTCACCAGATTGATGAAGGAACCGAAGGCCCCGGCAATGATGACCTCCGTGACCATCTCGTGGAGGGTCCCGGTAAGATTCAGGAGCACATCTATAC
>CAYTUL010000605.1:0-2742 GCA_964441135.1 uncultured Desulfobacteraceae bacterium
ACAAAAATACTATCCCCGGTGATCAATGGAGAGTGTGGGTCCCTTTCCATTTCCTTCCCGGTAATCAATCCGAATCCGGTACATTTATCGAGAAGATGGTTTGTAGGAAAGACAGTGATCCCGCCAGGCGAATGTTAAGAAATGCCCTTGAGCAAAGTAACAGGACTTACTGCCCTCATCTGATCGGCATCGCAGCCCATGTCTATGCAGATACATTTTCCCATTTCGGATTCATCGGTATTGCCCATCCCTGGAACAGGGTGAAAAGCGAATCCATCGAGGCCTCGGATTTCCATTCTGCATCGATACTCCAATACATCAAGACAAAATTCGAAGACTTCAAGACGAGGTTTGCCAGCGACTTTGCGGAGATTGTTCCGGTAGGCCATGGATCGGTGGCGACATACCCTGATCGACCCTACCTGAAATGGCGATTTGAGTACGAGGACGGCAGCCACAACCTCGAGGACACGAATCGGGACAACGTCGCCCATTTCCTGGAAGGATGCAAAGGCCTCCATGATTTTTTTAATGAGTACTCACGGGGCAATCCCGATATCCAGGACATCAGCGGTCCCACCAGATGGGAAGTCATTTCCATTAGGGTCGAGAACCTTCTGAAACGGGAGGCTCCACGGGATGAAAGAATCTGGGCATGGAAGGAAGCCATTTCATCAGGGCGGTTCTGTCATGTTACGGAACTTGACCGTGAGATTCATTATGACATGGATCTATGGCAGCCTGAAAAGGTGGAGGGAAATTCCATGGACTCCCATGCCTGTCGATTCATCCATGCAGCCCGGCAGCATCGAGCCTATGCCCTCTCCAAGCTTTTACCAGAGATTGGCCTCCTTGTGCGATGAAGATCAACTGCCACTGCCACATCTTCAGCCTGGATTACGTTCCGGAGGAGTTTCGGAATCGGTCCATCCTGGATGTCAAGAACCCTGTCCATCGATTCATCCACCGATTTCTCAAGATCATCCTGCCCGATGGGTCCAACCTCGAAACATGGATCGATTTCGCCGGTCTCTCCATTTCTGAGATCGCGCATAGACTGGTCCGGGAGATGGATGCGGCAGGGATTGATATGTGTACCCCGCTCATGATGGACATGGAGTTCTGCAAGGGATTCGGGGGTGGAGTCAAAAGCTTCGAAGCACAGATGGTGGAAACGGTCGAAGCCGTGGAAAGCGTGAACAGGAGGTATGGACGGCCCAGGATGTTGCCGTTCATCGCTGCTGATCCTCGCAGGAAGGATATCGTAGATATGGTCATTGGTGTCTTGAATAAAGGGATCTTCAAAGGTGTCAAGATCTACCCCGTCATGGGTTTCACACCGGATGACCGGAGACTATATCGCATCTATAAATACTGCATGAATAACGAGATCCCCGTTACCGCCCACTGTGAGAACGGCGGCATTCCAGGCCTCGATGACTATTACCACCTGGCACACCCCGGATATTGGAAGCGCGTGCTATTGGATTTCCCCGAGATCAAGCTTAATTTGGCCCACAATGATCGGACCTGTCTGCGTGCGGTGACGCACAGGCAGGCAGGAAGCTCATGGCAGCCGGTGATTGCGGACCTGATCATGAGGTACCCCAATGTTTACACGGATGTCTCCTACGATACCGAAATGCTCTACATGCCGGGGAGGTATTTCAAGAGTATCAAAAGGATGCTGAATACACGCAAGATCCGCGAAAGGGTCCTCTATGGAACGGACTGGTACATGGGGAGGTGTTTCTGGACGGAGAAGTCCTACCTCAAGTGGTTCACGACCTACTCATGGAAGGTTCCCTGGTGCAGGGTAGAATTCACGGATGAGGAGATTAAAAGGATGACTGAAAACAATCCCATGTCCTTCCTGGGCTGAATTGAGTTTAAAGACCTTTTCTCAGGCATCCAAGACACCCCCGGGTGATTACCCATCCTTTCCTATTCACTTCCCGAAAGCCCTCAACATGAACCCTGCCTGGGCTTCGATTCAGATACAAAATTCCCTGAGAGGAACCACCTCGATTTCCAATCACGGAGCCTATCGGTACCCCCAACATAGTCCGAGTAGAAAAGCATGGAGGGCCGCCCCCTGGACGGGGGCGGCTTTACCCTTGGCATGGTTGGTGGGTAGTGCAAGACCCTGGACGGGTCTTGCTGAGCAAGTTTTGGGGAGTCGGGCCTGGACGGCCCTCACTGGGCTAGTGCCGGGTTTTGTGGTCCAGGTCCGGTCTGAACGACCGGCCCTGAAAACGTCCCTGGTAGTTCGACCGCCTTTATACGCCTTCGGCTTCGCCGCTGGACGCCGGCTTCGCCTCCGGCGCCTGGCTTGCTGGACGCCGCCAGGTGTTTGCGGGAGGAAGCAGGCTTTATGAAATCTTTTAGAGTATTGAACGTATAAGGAAAGCCTGCTATCTACTTTATTCCCGCCCACCCACCCCCTGGTGCCGCAGCGTGTTGCTCGTTGGACCGTGCTGTCACAGTTTTTGCAATTTAAATCCATCAATATTCAATCGGGCACAGCCATTTATTCAGGCACAGGTTGTTTCAGTCAATCCATGCAGGCAAAAACTGCGCCAGCACTCTGCCCTGCCTGAGCCACGGCCTTTGCTTTTAACAGAAGCCTTCCCACCACCTTACAACCCCGCCCACCCGCCCTTAAAGGAATTCCCTTCCAACAACTATCCCCATTATCCCTCCATAAAGGAAGGAACTCAAGGTAGTAGGGCTAAGAGCTGC
>CAYTUL010000606.1:0-2742 GCA_964441135.1 uncultured Desulfobacteraceae bacterium
TCTGCTGGCTGACCTTGTCAAAGAGATTTCCCTATCCCAATATATAGCACTCGTGGCGATTATTTTCTTCTACATCATTCTCGGGATGTTCCTCGAGATCTTCTCTTCAATTATCCTGACCGTGCCCATTCTCTATCCCACAATCGTGGCCCTGGGGTTTGATCCCATATGGTTCGGGGTTTTAATGGTACGGGTCATGGAAATCGGCCTGATCACGCCACCGATCGGCATGAATGTCTTTATGTTAGCCGGCGTTTCCGATACGTCTCTGGGAACGATTTTCAGGGGAGTCGTACCCTTCCTGATTGCCGATTTCGTCCATGTGGCCGTATTGATCATTTTCCCGTCGCTATCGCTATGGTTGCCGGATACCATGTTCTGATCCATGCGGCGGTATTGCAGGAAAGAAAGGAGTAAAAAATGGCAAAAGGCTTTATGGGAAAGATCCTGATGGTGGATCTCACAAAAAAAGAGTTGAAGGAAGAAGCGCTTGATGAGGGGCTCGGGCGCCGGTTCATAGGAGGCTATGGCCTGGGTGCAAAGATACTCTTTGACCGGCAAAGGGGTGGCATCGATCCCTTAGGGCCGGACAGCTTGTTCGGCTTTGTAACCGGGATGCTGACCGGGACCCCGGCCATTTCGGCATCGCGGTATGTGGTTGTGGGCAAATCCCCCCTGACCCGTGGCTGGGGCGACGCCAATTCGGGCGGATATTTCGGGCCCCATCTGAAATTCGCCGGATACGACGGTGTGTTCTTTACCGGGATCTCGGAAAAACCGGTTTATCTTTTTATTGAAAACGGTAAGACTGAATTGAGAGACGCCTCCGGCATCTGGGGAAAGGATAGCTTCGAGACGGAAGACATCCTTCGATCCGAACTCGGAAAGGAGGCGGAAATAACCTGTATCGGACAGGCGGGGGAGAAGGTGGCGCTCATCTCCTGTGTAATGAATAACAAGGGAAGGGCCGCGGGCCGTTCGGGTCTCGGTGCCGTGATGGGCTCCAAGAAGCTGAAGGCCGTGGCCGTAAAGGGCAATATGGAGATCCCCATGGCCGATGGAGAAAAGGCCCGGGAGCTCCGAAAGAAATACCTGAAAGAGCTGACAGGACACGTCGGGATGCTGCGAAAATGGGGAACGCCGGCGATCGTGATCCCCTGCGCCGAGAGCGGCGACACACCGACTAAAAACTGGAACGGAACCTCGGTCATAGATTTTCCGGATTACGCACTCCTCGGGGCCGATCCGGTCATTGAACGTCAGTCAAAGGCCTACGCATGTTATCGGTGTCCCATAGGATGCGGTGGTCACATGAAGGAAGGGACCGGGGAGTACAGGTACGAAGCCGGTGCGCACAAACCCGAATATGAGACCCTTGGCATGTTCGGGGCCAATTGTCTGAACAGCAATCTTGAATCCATCATCAAGGTAAATGACATCTGCAACCGGTATGGGATCGATACGATATCCGGAGGGGCATCCATAGCCTTCGCCATCGAATGTTTTGAGAATGGATTGATTACCACCGCGGATACCGACGGCATTGAAATGACATGGGGTAACCATAAATCCATCGTGGCCATGACGGAAAAACTGGTCAAAAGGGAGGGTTTCGGTGACATCCTGGCCGACGGAGTCAGGGTGGCCGCCGAAAAAATAGGAAAGGGCGCCGAGCAGTTTGCCATGCATGTGGCGGGTCAGGAAGCCCCGGCTCATGATCCCAAGTTCGGATATCATTGGGGGACCGGTTACAGGATGGACGCCACTCCCGGCCGTCATACCCAGGGTCCGGGGATGCCCATTCCCGGCCTGCCCTTGCCGGAGTTCGATCCCAAGTCCTTCAGCGGCAGGGCCGAAGCACACAAGATGGGTAGCGATTTCGGTCATGTTGTCAGCAGCACGGGAACCTGTATATTCCTTTTTTGGGCACTTCCCCATGTGGACGGGATCATCGATTTCATGCGCGCCGTATCCGGTTGGGATCTGACCGTTGACGAGCTCCTGGTTACGGGGGAAAGGATAGCGAATATGCGGCACGCCTTCAATATACGTGAGGGTCTGAACCCGCTCGAATATAAGATCCCAGGAAGGATCATGGGCAATCCGCCTCCCAAGCAAGGTCCCTTGGCCGGCGTCACCGTCGATGAAGAGACCCTTGATGAGGAATTCCTTGCCGCCATGGATTGGGATTCCAGGACGACCAAACCGAGCAGAAGAAAATTAGAGGAACTGGGCCTGGGAGAAGTGGCCCGGGAAATCCTATCGTAGATGAATAGGAGATTTGCGATCTCTTTCCCAATCCCCCTTCTGGAATAAATCTTTCAGGAAGCTAAAGGGTCGCCGGGGCCGGTTCCTATGCTCTTGTAAGGCTCCGGCCCGGCCGTAAATTGGGAAAGGGGTTTGCCATTGACAGGCCTGAATCGATTACCTATACTTCAAACTATTATCGTTCTTTAAACATGGAAAGAAGACAATTCCTATGGATATCTTTTTATCGATCCAAAAGATGAGTGCCCCGGGTTTACCATGACAACATATATTCTTCGTCGGCTGATCCACGCCTTGATCGTTCTTATCCTGGTGACTTTGATCGTTTTTTTTGTTATGCGGCTGCTTCCGGGTGATCCGCTTATCATCTATGTGGCTCAGACAGCGGAATTGGAGGCCATGCCGCCGGAGATGCTCGATCAGATGAGACACGAATTCGGCCTGGACAAACCCATTATGATTCAGTACCTGAAC
>CAYTUL010000607.1:0-2740 GCA_964441135.1 uncultured Desulfobacteraceae bacterium
GAATAGCATACATCTTAAAGTACGCGGACAACCTTCCCATGGATATTTTCTGAACGGCCCCGTCCTGCGTCCCGGCTACGCCTTTTGAAACCTCCGGTGCGCGGCTCGGTTCCGAAGAGCTCAAAGAGATAAAGGGCCTTAAAAATATCATCGGACTGGGCGAAGTAATGAACTATCCCGGTGTCCTAACAGGAGATTCCGAGGTCCTGGCCAAGATCCGGCTTTTTCAGGGAATGATCATCGACGGCCATGCCCCGGGTCTTTCCGGGAACGACCTGAACGCCTATATCTCCCAGGGGATCATGTCGGACCACGAATGCACCACCCTGGAGGAGGCCCGGGAGAAATTAGACCGCGGGATGGTCATTATGATCCGGGAAGGATCATCGGAGAAGAATCTGGAGACCCTCATTCCCCTCGTAAATGACAGGACCTGGAAGCGGTGTTTCTTTGTGGTGGATGACCGGAACTGTGCCGACCTTTTCAGTGACGGCGACGTGGACGCGGTCCTGAGAAAGGCCGTAAACCTGGGCCTTGACCCGGTCAGGGCCCTGCAGATGGTTACGATAAACCCGGCGGAATACTTCCGGTTGAGAGGGCTCGGGGCCATAGCACCCGGATACAGGGCCAACCTAACTGTACTCAATGATCTTGAACAAATGGAAGTATCCATGGTCTTCTATGACGGCCTCCCTGTCGCCGAGAACGGGGAGCTTCTGGCCCCGATCCCCGGGATCCCGAGCGGGGACCTCATTCATTCCGTCCATATAAAACCCTTCGGGATTGAGGATCTCAAAATTCAGGCCGCGGCCGGGACCGCCCCGGTTATCGAGATCATCCCCGGTCAGATCATCACGAGGAGGCTGGATGAAAAGATACAAGTCATGGATGGCACGGTTGTTCCGGATATCGAAAGAGATCTCTTGAAGCTGACGGTCCTCGAGAGGCACAGGGCCTCCGGGAATATGGGTCTCTGTATGGTCAGGGGATTTGGCCTGAAAAGAGGGGCCCTCGCTTCGACCGTTTCCCATGACTCACACAATATCATTGCCGTGGGAACGAATGATCATGACCTTTTCGTCGCGATAAAGGAGCTGGAGCGTATCCGGGGAGGGCTCTCTGTGGCGGCGGGGGGCCGGGTCCTCGAATCCCTCGCGCTGCCTATCGCCGGGCTCCTTTCGGAAGAACCTCTCCATAGGGTCGTCCGGCAATTAGAAGACCTTCACGACACGGCCGCACATCTCGGCTGTAGAGTGCCTTCTCCCTTTGCCACCCTTTCCTTCCTCGCCCTCCCGGTAATACCAGAGCTGAGATTGACCGATCTGGGATTGTTTGATGTCACGGAATTCAAGCTCCTTAAATAGGAGCAACAAATTCAATCCACAATACTTCAATCTCGGTCGTCCGGCCCCTGTCGGATGAACCCTTTCAACCCCTGCCGGTTCTATTCAGTGAACAATATTCCCCTTTAAGGCGATATTGAAAGATGTTTCAGGACGTGCTAAATTGAGAATCCGTGAAGGGATGGGTAGCGAAAATCGACAAATGAATGACCTCGGAGCCGGGCTGACTGCACCTGATGACAGGCTGTGGATCCCTTGTTTTATTGAATTTTTCCCCTTTTACGGTGTCAAATAATACAAATAGCCCTCAGTGGGACGAGAAAGATCTCCTTCTGCGTCTGAAGAAAGGGCAGCAGGAGGCCTACAGATTGCTTGTCAGGCGATATCAGGCGAAACTGGTCAGCATTGCTTATGGTATTACACTGGACAGGGAAGAGAGTCTGGATATCGTCCAGGATGTGTTTTTGAAGGTCTATAGCAATATTCAGACCTTTGAAGGAAAATCGAGATTATACACATGGCTGAGACGCATAACCATAAACGAGAGCCTGAACTGGCGTCGTAAATGGAAAAGGCGATTCAGATGGCACCATCAATCCCTTGAGAGAGAAGATGATAGAGGCAGCATGGAGCTGGGAACGGATGAAATGGGCCCGGAGACACTTTATCGAAAAAAGGAGCTTGAAAAAATATTAAATCAGGGGTTAAATGAATTACCCGAGGACGCGAGATCGGTTTTGATTCTCAAGGAGCAGGAAGATCTTTCCTATGATGAGATAGCCGGGCTCCTAAAGACGAAGAAGGGCACGGTGAGTTCCCGCATCTTTTATGCCCGGGAGAAGTTAAAAAAATATCTGTCAAAGGCCTTAGACGGGGAAGAAGAAAATTGAAGGATGAATTCAAAATCTGTAACACCGAATTAATCAGCCGGTTCTTTGACAAGGAACTCGATGCCGGGGAGTATGCCCGTGTAGCCGGCCATATAAGGACCTGTCCGGCCTGCAGAAAAAGTCTTGATGAATTTGCGACCCTCTCGGGAGATATAAAGTCCCACCTGACCGGGTCGACCGAACCGGACTCTGCCAGGCTTGAGGAGAACGTTCTCAAGGCTATTGAGAGGAAAGAGGCCCCCTGGTGGATAAAAAGTAAAGAAGTCCTTCTCTCAAAAAAGGTTCTTATTCCTGCGAGTGTTATCGCTTCCTTTGTATTCATCTTTTTCACATTATTCTACAACCCCCCTGTATCCGGCCCCAGTGCCATAATAACTTCCCTTTCCGGAGGCGGTTCCTCGGTTGTTATTCTGGAAACCCCGCAAACGCGACAGACAATCCTGTGGTTTAATGAAAAAGGATAATCCGAAAGGAAAGCCCATGAAAACAAGGAAACCGGTTCTATTC
>CAYTUL010000608.1:0-2727 GCA_964441135.1 uncultured Desulfobacteraceae bacterium
CTGATGGACAAGGCCGTGAGAAGGGACCCGGATAACATCTCCGTGCGGTTGACAAGGGCCTATAATTCCAAAAACCTGCCAAGATTTCTTGACAGGGAAGGAATCGCGCTGGAGGATTTCGAACACCTGGCAAAGATGATCGAAAATGATCCGGTGTCTTTCGCGTCCATTAAAAAAGAGGTATATTCAAATCTCGCCGAGCTTTATGAGAAGACGGGTGAAAAGGACAGGGCCAAGGAATATCTGAGATTGGCAGAGGGGCTATAGGAGGGGGAAAAATGGCTCTTATTGAAACAAGAGATCTTAAAAAGGACTATCACTTGGGCGAGACAGTGGTTCACGCCCTCAGGGGTGTTGATCTGTCCATCGGTAAGGGGGAGTTTGTAGCCGTGTGGGGCCCCTCCGGCTCGGGCAAGACCACCCTTCTTAATCTTATCGGGGCCATTGACGAGCCATCGTCCGGCCGGCTCTTTTTCGAGGGCCAGGAGCTCGCTCATCTTTCGGATAACAGGCGTACGGAGTTACGAAATCAATCCATCGGCTTCATATTTCAGGGATTTAACCTGATCCCGGTCCTCTCTGCGTTAGAAAACGTGATGCTCCCCTTGCAGATCAAGGGGAATTCATCCGGGGAGGTCAGGAAAAAGGCATTTCGCCGCCTCGAGGATGTGGACCTCTCAGAATTTATCCACCACAGGCCGGATAAGATGTCCGGCGGCCAGCAGCAGCGTGTCGCCATCGCGAGGGCCCTGGTAACGGACCCCTACCTGATCATCGCCGACGAGCCCACGGCCAATCTGGACTCCGGTACTTCCAGGAAGATCCTGAGACTCATGAGGGATCTCAATGACAGGGAGGGTACGACATTTATCTTTTCCACCCACGACCAGCGGCTCCTTGATCAGGTCAAGCGTCTGATTCGCTTGGAGGATGGAAAGATCATAGACGGGGGTGATGAAAGATGATGAAATGGATGAAGATAGCCTTTCGTAATATTTTGAAAAACAGGCGCCGGTCCCTGGTGACCCTTTTGGCCATTGCCGTGGGATTCGCGGCCGTAAGCCTGTTCAAGGGCTACGCAGACAGGACCTACTGGGGGATCAGGCAGATGGCCATCAGCGGAGAAGGCCTCGGACACCTTACCATCTACAGGAAAGGATGGCTTGAAAAGGGAAAGATCGAACCGGACAGGTACATGTTCTCAAAGGGTGAGATCCAGCGGATTATCGATCTGGTTGAGGAACAGAATGATGTCATCCTTGCGACTCCTCAACTGAGTATATCGGGCCTTGTATCCAATGGCCGCACATCGGCCATTTTTTTAGCAAACGGCGTCATACCCCGGGATGAGAAGACCATCAAGGGCGGATGGGCCGCCTTCCGGCCGGTCAAGGGGGACACTCTGGACGATAAAAAGCCCTACGGCGTTGAGGTTGCGGAGGATCTGGCCAAGTTGCTCGACCTGGAACCGGGGAGTGACGCGGTGGTCATGGCTCCTACCCTTGACGGCCAGATGAACGCCCTGGATATCCAGGTGTCCGGGGTCTATGACACCGGTTCCGAGGCCACCAATGACAAGTTCATCCGTGTGCCCTATGCCTTTGCCCAGTCCCTGTATGACACGGAAAAGGCCGATCGAATCGTAGTCCTCCTGGACGACTGGAAAAAGACCGAACCCGCAAGGACCCGGTTGACGTCCCTCCTGGCAGACGCGGGTCTGCCCAGCGAGATCAGGACATGGAACGAGATCTCCCTTTTCTATTCCAAGGTCAAGGGAATGCTCGACATGATATTCATGTTCCTGTTTGTTATCGTCCTGGTTATTGTAGTCATGAGCGTGGTGAACACCATGGGTATGGCCGTGCTTGAGCGTACAAGGGAGATCGGGACCCTGAGGGCCCTGGGCCTCAAACGGAGGGGCGTGGGACTCCTTTTCGCCATAGAGGGCGCCATGATCGGCCTGTTGGGGAGTATTTCGGGCGTTGTCCTGAATGTGGCGGCATGGGCTGTGATCCGGGGTGTTGAGCCCACCTATATCCCGCCGGGGGTATCTACCCGGGTGGCCCTGGTCGTGAACCTTGTCCCCCGGTCCATGATTTTTTTGGTGCTGTTCCTGGTCTTTCTCTCGTTAATAGCCGCCCTCCTCCCGGCGAGACGCGCGGCAAGGCAGAACGTGGTGGACGCCCTGGGGCATGTGTGAAAAAAAGGGGTTCAGGGTTCAAGGTTCCGGGTTCCGGATTGATGGTTTCATAAAAAGTCGTCACTCCCGCGGAGGCGGGAGTCCAGAAGTGGGTGAAATTACTGGATTCCCGCATTCGCGGGAATGACGGAAAAGGGTCGATCACCGCATCGACCTGATTTAAACGGGTGAATAAACAATTTTTCACAGCCAGTTTGCCTTACTCACCCGAGCTATGCTATCCCCCTCTTAAGATAAGAGGGGGCCGGGGGGAGTTAAGATAAAAGAATGTAGGGCATATGGTAAAATCCCTAAAAAAGGTTAAGAGCAAAATAATGGAGAAAGAAATGAGACGACGATTCGGGATATTTGCGGCATTATTTTTCATGTGCCCGGTTGTTTTCATTGTCCCTGCCCGGGCGGAGATGTCCCCTGAAGAGATCCTTTCAAGCGCCGACAGGGCCAGGGGAAATGTGGAGGGGATTGAGTGGACCATCGATATGAAGTCCCTGGAACGTGGGCGTACCCAGGAAAGGAGTGTCATGGTC
>CAYTUL010000609.1:0-2723 GCA_964441135.1 uncultured Desulfobacteraceae bacterium
TCCAGTGGAATCTCAAAAAGATATCTCCTTGAAAAGAAACATCATACCTCCTTTGATTAAAAAACCCCTTTGGGGTTAAATCAACGCCACGTCCTTCCCCGGACAAATCACCGGGATCTTCGATGGGCGTGGATTTTTTAGGGGTTTTAATCTTCACAAAAAAAATTAACAGAATCCGATATGAAAGGACCTCAACCCCGAGTGTCTCCAAATCTTCCGGGATTCATGATATTTTTGGGATCAAGTATTCGCTTAACCCGTGTGAGTAATCCGACCCAGTTAGGGTCGCCTCTTCTCATCATCTCCTTGACGGCCCAACAGGGGGCCTTATAGGGGATAAATCCCGTATCCAGCGCGATGGCCAGTATTTCCCGCATACAATTTTTAGCCCTTTCCGCTTCGTCGGGATCGTTTTTATTGTATGAAACGATGGATCTGAGCATCCCGTAATGAGCGCCCCTGAAGGGGCCGATACTGACAATTCGTATTAATCTTTATTTATCGAGCACCGGAAAGATTTTTTCCATGGCTTCCGGCCACTGGGAAACGGGACCCATGGCTCCAATCCAGGTCAGCCCTCATAACCGGGCCGCCATGCCTTTACTGGGAAAGGTTGACAGGTCAAAGGGCCCCGCGGGCATGTCGTTCGAAAGGGCGTCTTTCAGCTCCTCCTTCATGATCACTTCCAGCAGGCCTGCCCGGGCCTTCATCTCGGCTTCGGTATCGGCCTCTATGACAAGCATCATCGCGAACATTTCCGGGCCCGGGGGCCTGTCATAGGTGCCTGAGGTCCTTTCCTCACTCAGGAACATCCGGATGGGCATGTCCGGATCCGCCTGTGTCATATCGTAGGGCATGGCCCATACCTCCTCGCAGGCCCTTGTCAGGCCCAGATGGCACGGATCGTGATAGGTTACCTTCATTGGAACCTTATTGGAGAACGCAATCTTGCCCTCTTTTATCAACTGATCGAGATATTCGACCAAATGGAGCACCTGGAAATTCATTTTAATATCGATTTGGGGGTAGAGGAGCCTCAAATGGCTAAGGCCGTCGGAACAGGAAGCGACGACCTTACTCACGCCCGTCCTGTTAAGGTTTCGATGTTATGCTCCGCGTATTTGGTAAATTCCGCCAGATGCCCCAGCTCATAGGCACGTCCCCCGCAATAGACTTCATCCTTGCCCTCGATGCCCACATCGACGCCGGCCCGCCGGATGAGGCCGACTGCCTCGCGGGCTGTGCCCCAGACTTCCGGATCATAATATAACATATGTCGCCATCAGTTTTATAGTTCAACGAGAAGAAAAAATTGTATAAGGAAGATGATTACCAACTAAAATCTCGAATTATTTAAATATTTACGGTCCCCTTTTATTACCTTTTATTATTAGGGTCCTCAATATCATTCAAGAATATCATTCAAAGTTTATTATCAGAGGATAGGCATAGGTGGGGAGATCGAAGCCGGATTCAAGAAGCATGGCTATCATTAGAGTGTGCCTCTGAGCCTGGGGTCGAGGGCATCCCTTAGGGCATCCCCTACCATGTTAAAGGCAAAGACAACCAGCATGATGGCGGCACCAGGGGCAAAAGAAAGTACGGGAATCTTCACCAGGAATCGATAGCCTTCATTGACCATGGCGCCCCAGGCCGCACCAGGCGGTCTTATTCCGACACCGAGAAAACTGAGGGATGCTTCGGAAAGGATTAAAAACCCTAACTGCAAAGTTATTATGACTATTATCGGCGCAAAGGCATTGGGTAGGATATGGCGTAACATAATCCGGAGGTGACTGGCACCCATAGCCCGTTCTGCAAGAATAAAATCATCTTCCCTGATACTGAGAGTCATTCCGCACGTCACCCTGATATACACGGGGAACATAGCAATGCCCAGGGCGAGTATCACATTATGGATACCCCCGCCCAGAACGGCCGCAAGCAAAAGGGCGAGTACAATCATGGGAAAAGGCATCAGAACGTCCGTCAGTCTCATGATTATCATATTGATGATGCCCCCGAAATAGCCGGCGAGTATCCCTAAGGTAATGCCGATTGAGGCGGAAATACCGGCGGATACAAATCCTACGATCAGTGTCGTCCTTGAACCGTAGATGAGACGGCTTAAGGTGTCTCTGCCGACGGAGTCGGTCCCCAGCAGGTGGGCCCTGCTCGGCTGTTTAAGGATATTCCTGAGATCCTGTTTATAAGGGTTATAGGGTGCAATCCAGTCGGCAAAGATAGCGGTAAAACCCAGAATCAATAATATCAAGAGCCCGAAGATGACGATTCGGCGCTGAAAAAACACCCTGACGAAACGCCGCCACTCGCTTACCCTGGGTGGCGCCGGGGTGAGCTCCTGGACAGTCGCATGAATCTCCGCCATGGTCTACACGCTCCTACTCATACTGTACCTTGGGGTCAAGCCAACCATAGGAGATGTCAACGATCAGATTGGCAAAAATAACGATTGTCGCAAATATGAGCGTACAGGATTGAACAACGGCATAGTCCTGACTAAAGATACTGCTCACCATTAAATTGCCAATACCGGGAATAGAAAATACAGTCTCAACGATCACCGAACCACCAAGGATAAAGCCTAAATGGAGACCGAGCACGGTAACGACCGGGATAAGACTGTTTTTAAGGGCATGTCTCATGATTATCAAACGCTCTGTAAAGCCCTTGGACCAGGCAGTACGGATATAGTCCTGGCG
>CAYTUL010000610.1:0-2698 GCA_964441135.1 uncultured Desulfobacteraceae bacterium
GCCAACGGCCGTGACCATCGCATGCAGGGGTTCGGATCACGCCGAGTTGCTTCAAAAGGTTTTTTTCACGGATTTTTTCAGGGTATATGTGAGTGAAGATCTGGTCGGCGTTCAGGTCTGCGGGGCCCTTAAGAATGTGATAGCCATCGCGGCCGGCGCCGCAGACGGGTTGGGATTCGGTCTAAATGCCAGGGCCGCTCTGATCACCAGGGGATTGGCCGAGATCACAAGGCTGGGAGTGGCGATGGGCGCCCACCCCATGACCTTTGCGGGGCTGTCGGGAATCGGTGACCTTGTCCTGACCTGTACGGGCGATCTGAGCAGAAATCGGACCGTCGGCCTGAAGATCGGCCAGGGCATGAGCTTAGAGGAGATTACAAAAGGCATGAACATGGTGGCGGAAGGAATCAAGACATCGATTTCCGCCTATCAGTTAGCTAAAAGGATGCATATTGAAATGCCCATCATCACCCAGGTCTATGAGATCCTTTACGAGGGAAAAGACCCCAGAATAGCGGTCAAAGAATTAATGACCAGGGAGCCGAAAAAGGAGCTGGAGACGTAAGCATATGATTTCGTTGAAGGAATTTCAGAAAGCCGCGGACGTTATAAGGGGTAAGGTAATCAGGACACCCCTCCTGTTTTCGCCCTCTCTCAGCGACCGATTCGGGAGCGAGATTTACCTTAAGCTGGAAAACCTTCAAAAGACAGGCTCTTTCAAGATCAGGGGGGCGACCTATAAGCTGCTGGCCAGGAGGCAGGAGATCGGCCCCGGGGGGGTGGTGGCCGCCTCTGCGGGAAATCATGCTCAGGGGGTGGCACTCGCGGCGGCCCAGGCCGGTATCCAGTCCACTATCGTGATGCCCGAATGGGTTTCCATAACCAAAGAGGAAGCAACAAAGAGGTATGGGGGCAGGGTAATCATTAAAGGTGACAGCCTGGGAAAGAGTATCGAATTCGCAAAGAATCTTGCTGAGGGAAAAATGAGCTTTATCCATCCCTATGATGATCTGGATATCATAACCGGGCAGGGGACCATCGGCCTCGAGATTCTCGATGACCTTGACAGGGTGGATACGATTATTGCTCCCATTGGCGGCGGTGGTCTTATATCAGGCATCGCCTCCGCCGTAAAATCCGTCAGACCCGAGATCCGGATGATCGGTGTCCAAACCGCTGCCTGCCCTTCCGCTTATTATGCCATCAGAAGAGAAAAAGTAATTCGGGTACGCTCCGTATCCTCCATTGCCGACGGGATCAGTGTAAAGCAGGTGGGGGAGATAAATCTCGAGATCATCCGGAGTAATGTCGATAACGTCGTGCTGGTGGAAGAGGAGTATATTGCGTCGGCAATACTAACGCTCCTTGAAAGAAAGAAGATCCTTGCGGAAGGGGCGGGAGCGGTTTCCCTTGCCGCCCTGATGAATGGCTCTGTCAAACTCTCAGAAAAAGAAAAGGTCGTCCTTATCGTAAGCGGCGGCAATGTCGACAGCCCCTTGCTCGGGCGCCTGATCAACCAGGGGCTTATGAAAAAGGGCCGTATCATGCGATTTCTGGTCAGATTGGATGATACCCCGGGTTCCCTTGCGCAACTACTGAACATCGTGGCGAATCTCAAGGCAAATGTGCTCGATATCCGACATGAACGGCATATAAAAGACGCACCCCTTTATGTGACCCATGTGGAGCTTGAGCTGGAGACGCGCGGTTATTCCCACTGTGAAGAGATTTCATCGGAGCTAAAAAAACGGGGCTACAGGATAGAGCTTGAATAAGAAACAACCGTCAGCATAGTTTGACTTCTTAAAATGAATATCCGTATCTTTACAGCTTTTACTGCAGGTCATATACGGATGCTGGGTGCTGGATACTGGTCGAAGAACCCGGCTTTTACGAAGATAAATAAAAACAATTGATTCTGTTTTATCCAGCAACCAGTATCCGTAAAAATTCAATGTTAAGAGACCTAACTCAAAACCTTTAAAATGGGAGGTGCAGAATGAAAGGCCGTCTAAAGTGGATAATCTGTTTAATGGTTGTTCTTGGCATCACCGCCTCTCCGCTGGTTATGGCGAAGGCAGCCGATAGGGACAAACTGGCCGAAGCCATCGCCCAGACCCCGCAGGGTACGGGAGAGGGCGAAATCAATCCCGAAGCGGAACCCGGGTTCCTGGGTATCCCGGGGGCGCCGAAGGTAAACTATATCGTCGGGCTCCTATGGGCGGTCTGGGTCGGTTGGATCTTCTCAACCGTAGGCGCCTTCGGCGGCATTATGGCCGGTGTAGGCCATATCACCATCTTCGGCCTGGGAGATTATGCGAAGGGTTTCGGCCCGGGAAACCAGATCAACAAGCTGGTTACCGATTCAATCCGAGTCTCCAACCAGTGGCTTGTAGGCTTGAGCGGCCTGATATCAAGCACCAACTATTACCGGATGGGGAGGCTGGTGGCCCCCCTTGCCATGTGTCTCGCGATCGGGGGCGTGGCCGGATCATGGCTCGTCCCCGATCTCACAGCAGGGAAGATCAACCTGAAATCCTATATCGGCTATTTTGGAATAGCTGTCCTGTTGCTTGGAGTGATACTCTTAAGAGAGACCACGGCCTCGGGGCAGGCCAAAAGAAAGCGGGCCAAGGAGGCCGCGGCGGCCTTTGAAAAACATACAATGTTTTTTTTTTAATATTATCAGGGCGTCAAG
>CAYTUL010000611.1:0-2680 GCA_964441135.1 uncultured Desulfobacteraceae bacterium
GTATTGTCCTTGAAGGATCTGGTCCTGGAACCACCTGAAAGAAAAATCAGCGAAATCATGAACCCCGAGGTAATTTCTGTGCATGTCGAAAAGGATCAGGAGGAGGTCGCCAACCTGGTGAAAAAATATGACCTTGTGAGTATTCCCGTCGTCGACGACGATAACAGGTTAATAGGGCGCATAACCCATGATGATATTATTGACGTGATTGAAGAAGAGGCTGATGAAGACATCGGGCTGATGGCGGGCGTGATTCGACAGGAGATCGCGGAAGAATCCTCCATCAAGATCTCGAGGGCCAGATTGCCCTGGCTGATCGCCGGCCTCTTAGGCGGGATACTCGCAGCCGTGGTTATTGATCAGTTTGAAGCCTCCCTCGAAAAGGTAATCGCCCTGGCTTTCTTCTTTCCCGTGATCATGGCCATGGGAGGAAACACAGGCACCCAGGCAGCCTCGGTCGCGGTGAGGGGTCTGGCTACGGGTGATATCGGGCTTGTAAATATCGGCAAAAGACTCTGGACGGAGATGAAGGTTGCTCTCTTTAACGGGATTATCGTAGGTATGTTGTTAGGGACGATAGTGGGGACCTGGCTCTCCGATTATGGATTGGGATCGGTAATCGCGATCGCCCTGATGATTATTGTCCTGATATCGGGTTTCATCGGTGCGTCGGTACCCCTGGCTCTTAAGAGGCTGAACATCGATCCTGCCCTCGCGACCGGACCTTTTGTGACTACATCGAACGATATCATAAGCCTGTTTATCTACCTCGGCCTCGTAACCCTCTTCTTCCGGCTTACTACGTAAACGGCTTCCCTGCTTTCCTTCCGGACCCCGGCTCCCGGGCCTTTTTTATTTGATATTAAAGAACCGGTAACCCTTTAGCCTTTTGAAAGAAGGTTAATAAAGAAGGGTGCTCGGGGATATTAAAGGCAGGCGCAGGGCTTGGGGCACAAGGCGTAGGGTAAAAAGAAATCAGACGAAAAGAATTTTGCCTTGCGCCTTGCGCCCTGAGCCTCGAGCCTCTTTTATGGCTTTCGCTCCGGGAAAGAGATTGCTGAGCACCCAAGCTTTTGAAAAGGACTAAATAGTTACAAAAACCGGTTTTTTAGGCCGGTCGAAGATTCCGCATTGCGGAGGTCAAGATTATCCGGCCATGCGTGAAGATGGATATCCGGTATGATATTTCTTCTTGACTTTGCTCGATAAAGACATTAGGCTGCAGGGAACTGACTGAGCGCTCAGTTAAAAGTTAATGTTATTCCCGGGTATAATGACAAGAAAAGAAGCCATATTAAACGCCGCCTTGATGCTCTTTGCCGAAAAGGGCTATAAAGATACCTCCATGGCAGAGCTCGCCAATATTTCGGGCGTTGCACAGGGGACCATATTCTACCACTTTAAAAACAAGGAAGAGCTTTTTCTTGCCATCCTAAAGGATTTTAAACTCAGTATTCTCCAGAGATTTGAAAACCATATTCTCGAGAACAGGTTAAAAAACGGCCTGGAAATGATAGAGAGTGCCCTAGCCTTTTATCTTTATTTGGCCGGGGCCATGGAGGACCGGTTCCTGATTCTTCACCGGCATGATGCCTATGAACTCGCAGAAATCAATCCTGTTTGCAGGGAGCATCTGGAGGCCATATACAACTGTCTTGTGGATATCTTTAAAAAGGGGATCCTGTTGGGACAAAAGGACGGTTCCATTCGGAAAATGCCGGCAGAAAAGTCGGCATTAATCGTATTTACCATGGTCGACGGTCTCGCGAGATTCAATACCTATGGACTCTATGATGCCGGCGGACTTTATGAAGATCTATTAGATGCCTGCCGTAGGATGCTACGTAATGAATAATGAATCTGAAAAGGTGATGAATGCTGACCAAGTTTTTCCCGTTCATTGAATGGTTTAAGGGGTATCAAAAAAAGGATCTGAGGATCGACGCCGTCTCCGGACTGACGGTCGCACTGGTTCTTATTCCCCAGTCCATGGCCTACGCCCAGTTGGCCGGGCTGCCTCCCTACTACGGCCTCTATGCCTCCTTTCTGCCCCCTATGATAGCCGCGCTGTTCGGTTCCAGCCGGCAGCTCGCGACCGGTCCGGTCGCCATTGTATCCCTCATGACCTCCGCATCCCTTGAGCCCTTAGCCACAGCGGGAAGCCCGGGATATATCGCGTACGCCATACTTCTGGCCCTGATGGTCGGTTTTTTTCAATTAGCACTCGGCGTGCTCCGGCTGGGTCTTGTGGTCAATTTTCTCTCCCACCCGGTTGTCAACGGATTTACCAACGCGGCGGCCATTATTATTGCAACATCCCAGTTGTCCAAGATATTCGGGGTCTACGTGGATTCCGAGGAGCATCATTACATGACTATACTGAGGGTTATCCAGTCCGCGATCCATTACACCCACTGGCCGACCCTCCTGATAGGGGCCTTTGCATTTGCAGTCATGTATGTTCTGAGGTGGATCTCCCCGCGGATTCCCAATGTGCTCATTGCCGTGGCCGTGACCACCCTGATCTCCTGGGCCACAGGGTTTGAACATAATCTCACCGTGGACATCTCCTCCATCCAGTCCCGGGAGGCCAGAGACATGATCCGGGATTTCAACAGGGCGGTCATGGAGCTCCCTAAGCTGGCCGAGGACCGGACAAGGGCCTATGGGGCCCTGGAGG
>CAYTUL010000612.1:0-2680 GCA_964441135.1 uncultured Desulfobacteraceae bacterium
GTACTACCATTACCTCACCAAATGGATGCACGCCCTCAATTGCGCGAGCCGGGTCACCGGGGACTTTCTCTATAACAGATGGGCGGTAGATCTTGCGAAAACGGCCCATGCAGGATTTATCTATAGACCCCTGCCCGGTGGCCCGGGACGATTGTACTGGAAGATGAGCATAGACCTCTCCTATCCCCTCGTAGAATCCATGGGACAGCATGATCCTCTCGACGGGTTTATCACCTATAACCAGCTTGAGGAGACCCTTTCCCAGGACCCAGAAAATCCGAAGCAAGGGGGTCTCCTTTCGGAAATTGGGGACCTGGCCAGGATTTATAAAGGAAAGGACTGGGCCACCGATGATCCCCTTGGAATCGGCGGCCTCCTGAGTGACGCCTACAGAACCGCCCAAATGATTGTCCATGGAGGGTTCAAGGAAACGGACATCCTGAAAGGTATTTTGCATTCTTCCCTGCAAGGTTTGAGCTCCTACGGGAGGAAGAACCTCTTGAATCTTCCTGCCGAATACCGCCTCGCCTTTCGGGAGTTAGGGTTATCTATTGGATTAAAGGCGGTTGAAAGGCTGAATGAATTGGTCATAGGGAATCCTGACGTTTTTAATAAAAACGATTCACTGCATCGGCAGGTAGACACACTCATGAAGTACACGTCCCTGAGCCAGGTGATCGAGATGTTCTGGCTCGATCCCGGAAACAATGAAGCGAATACCTTCCGGGAGCACCGCAATATCAACATGGTGATGTTGGCGACCAGCCTGGCCCCCGACGGATACCTCATGCTCGAGTGATTATCCGGGTCCAGGTCTGAACACTGAAACCTGACACCTGAAACCTTTATTTCATGAATTGAAGAGAAAAATTCACAGCTTGAAAGCCCAGTTGTCCGGCTTCCTGCGGGGGACGATCACCTTTTCCAGAAAGGGAAGGAGTTTTTCATGGTAGATGTTGTCCCATACATAGTATCTCATAACCTTCCGGAACATCCTGTGGGGTTTAAAATTTTCAATAAACTCCAAAATCTTTTTAGCGATGCCATCGGGTGGCTCGTTGATATCAAAAAAACATACATCTCTACCGCCGATTTCCTGGAAGGGCGGGATATTCGAGCAGACAATGGGCAGCTTAATCATTCCCGACTCCAGAAGGGGGATACCGAACCCCTCCTGTAGACTGGGCAGAAACAGGATATCAGAAATCAGATAAAGATCCCGGATGGTAATCCGGTCGGCTGGGAGCGTTTCGCCGCTTTTAAACGTATACTCCGCCATGATCAGCACATCATCCGCGATACCCAGCTTGTCGGCAAGGTTTTTCAGTTCACGATAATATTTCAGGCTCTTCGGCTCATGGGGATCGTGGGCCCCGGTGATCAGCAGACGGGCCTTGAGGCCACGGTCTTGGAGGGACCTTACTACCCGGATGGACAGTTCGAAGTTCTTCCTCCTGTGCAGGCGGGAGGGTTGAACCATGAGGAATTCCGCCTCAAAGAGCCGCTGCTCCTGGATAAATCGGACCGTGTTATTATCCAGCAGAAAAAAATCGATCGGATCGATCCCGTTCGGGATGACGTAAAGCCGCTTTCTGTGGCCGTAGAGATCCGCAAACATCCCTTTGCGGCTTTCGGAAATAACCACATAGTGGATGCCTGCATAGGCCCTTTTAAGGATATTCCAGGGGAAAAGATCCAGGTACTCCGGATAATCCGAATAGAAATAGGGGGAATCATGGTTCCAACTGATGATGGGGATAAGTCCTTCCCGGCCGATTCGGTGTAAGGCGGCACTGAGGGGTATGTTGAAGGGCATGGTAAGAACATTGTGGGCGATCAGGACATCAAAACCCTTCAGGGAGGCGAGTAGATAACCGTATATCTTCATCGTAAGGTCTTCCATCTTTCCGGGTTTTCCTTCAACACACGCCTGATGGGCCTTCAAGACCTGTGGGTTTAGCGAGCCGAGAAGGGTGTTGATCTCGATATCAATATTAACAGAGAATTTCCCGCCGTCCCCGGCGAACACCTTGACATTGTGATAGTACCGGCTCAGCAGCGATGCGTGCTGGCGGATGATCTCCTCGACACAAACCACGACGGGCGGGCATGAATAATGGAGAAGGGCAACGTTATATTTCATCATGGCTGAATGGCGTGGTGGATTTCCAGCATGTTTACCAGATGGAGAAGCAAACGTTCCAGGACCTCATAAGAGAAATACCGGTTGCCGAGTTGATAATTCTTCTCAACCATCTGCGCCCGGCGCTTCTCATCGATCAGGATCTCGGATATCTTTTCGATGGTTTGACCGGTCACGAATCCCTCGATCGTGATCGTGTCAAAACCCCTCGGTTCAATATCGGCGATATATATGGAATATCGATTCACCACGATGGGTTTTTTATAATAGATGCTCTCCAAAAAGGCGTTTCCAAAACCCTCGTAACCGGAAGGATAACAGATAAGATCGGCGCACTGGTAGATATCTCCTATGGCGTACTTTTTCTCAGGATGGTTGTTGTAATCCTCTTCGGGCCCAACAAGATGTTCGATGGAGACCAGGCTCACACCCAGCCTGCTGGCGTACTCCTGGACCCTCTGATTATAGATATCTCCCTCATCATCCGCCGAATTTGTGAGTACGAGAACCGGGTTTTCTAATTCCATGAGATTGACG
>CAYTUL010000613.1:0-2676 GCA_964441135.1 uncultured Desulfobacteraceae bacterium
CCCTATGCAACAGAGGATCGCGAACCACGCCTCCCTTTCCGACCTGAAGCTTTCCGACTTCAAACTGGGGTTTGATCAGGGCGATGATAAATGAACGATCGGGGAGCAGTTTTGACACGGGTGGAATCACCAGTCTCAGGGAAATGAAAGACACGTCCACGACGGCAGCCTCGACCTGCTCATTCAGGTCGACGGGTGTCAGATAACGGGCGTTTGTCCTCTCGAGGACCTCTACTCTCGGGTCCCGGCGAAGTTTCCAGTGGAGCTGGCCGTATCCCACATCCACGGCGATGACCTTTTTTGCACCCCGCTGAAGAAGACAATCCGTGAAACCTCCCGTGGATGCGCCGATATCAAGTATCGTCAATCCCGTAACCTCAATGGAGAAATCGTCGAGAGCGGCCGATAACTTCAATCCTCCCCGGCTCACATAGGGCGGGTAGGGTTTTTTTACCGAGATATCCGAAGAGACGGGGATTTCGGTTCCGGGTTTATCAGCGCGAATGCCGTTCACCAAGACTTCCCCGGCCATGATCAGGGCCTTTGCCTTTTCGCGGCTCTCCGCAAGTCCCTTTTGAAGAAGAAGCCGATCGAGACGGATCTTGTTTTTTGATAAGGGATGGACCATATCTAAAAATTCGCCGAAATCAGATGCTTGGCCTCCTTTGCAATCCCCTTTTTGTCGAGGCCGTATTTTTCTCTCAAGAACGGGAGGGAGCCATGCTCGATGAATTTATCAGGAAGGCCGATCCTTTTCAGGGTCACATCTGTTAGCCCTACATCATTAAAAAGCTCAAGGATCGCCCCGCCAAGACCGCCCTGAATAATATTTTCTTCTACGACCAGGACTTTACCAGGGGGCCGGGCGTAATCCGCAAGCATTTTATCCAGAGGTTTCACATACCGGCAGTTCACAACCCCTACCGAAAGACCCTCTTTTTCAAGTTGTTCCGCCGCTTCCATAGAAGGAAAAACCATACTCCCCAAGGCGATGATCAGGAGATCATTCCCCTCTCTCAGTACCTTCGCCTTTCCCATGGGCAGTCTTTTAAATTCCGATTCCAGAGGTACACCGATACCAACCCCCCTCGGATATCTTATTGCCACCGGCCCGGTGTGCCCCAATGCAGTAAAGACCATCCGTCGAAGTTCATTTTCATCTCCGGGTGCCATAACCGTCATGTTGGGCAGGCTCCTCAGATAGGTAATGTCGAAATGACCGTGGTGTGTGGGACCGTCTTCTCCCACAAGACCTCCACGGTCGATGCAGAAGACAACCGGTAGGTTGGGCAGGCAAACATCGTGGATAATTTGATCAAAGGCCCTCTGTAGAAATGTCGAATAAATCGCCACAACGGGCTTAAAGCCCTCTGTGGCAAGACCCGCCGCAAAGGTTACCGCGTGTTGCTCCGCTATTCCGACGTCTAAAAAACGATCCGGATAGTGTTTAGAGAATTCGTTGAGCCCTGTGCCTTCGGGCATTGCCGCTGTTATGGCAAACAGTCTCTTTTCTTTCGCAGCCAGTTCCACCATGGTATCCCCAAAGACCTTCGTATAGGTAGGAGGAAGCCGGGTAGCTTTTTCGGGCGGTGAGCCTGTAGCCACCTCAAAACTTCCTATTCCGTGGTAGTGGGTGGGATTCTTCTCAGCGGGACCGTAACCTTTTCCCTTCTTGGTAAGGACATGGACGAGGACCGGGCCCGCGAGGTTGAGGGTGTTTTTCAGTGTCTCGATGAGAAGATCAATCCGATGTCCCTGAATGGGGCCGATATACTGGAATTTAAAGGCCTCGAAGAGCATCCCCGGAGTGAAGAAAGTCATGAGTGAATCCTCGCTCTTTCGAAAGAGGGTGATTATGTTTTCTCCCACTCCGGGGACCGATTTGAGGAAATTTTCAAGCTCTTTTTTCAGGTTGGTAAAACGCCGCCCCCTCATTTTTCTGCTCAGAAAGGATGAGAAGGCGCCGACATTCGGGGCGATGGACATCTCGTTATCATTCAGGATCACAATCAGGTCCTTCTCGGTATGACCGGCCTGATTCAGTCCCTCAAAGGCCATTCCAGCGGTCATGGAACCGTCGCCAATGACGGCGATCACCTTAGCCTTTTCCCCCTTGAGGGCCTTTGCCACACTTATCCCGAGACCGGCGGAGATGGAGGTACTGCTGTGCCCTGTGTCAAAGGTGTCATAGGGACTCTCCTCCCTCTTTGGAAAACCGCTGATACCCCCGTATGTCCGGAGTGTTTCAAATTGGTCCCTTCTGCTGGTGAGCAGCTTATGAGCATAGGCCTGATGACCGACGTCCCATATGACCTTGTCACGAGGGGTATCGAACACATAATGTATGGCGATGGTAAGCTCCACAACGCCAAGACTTGGAGCCAGGTGTCCCCCGGTCCTGGATACGGTTTCGATTATCTTCTGCCTTATCTCGGCGGCCACCTGTTCAAGTTCACGGAGGTTCAGATCCTTAAGGTCGGCCGGGCTGTTGATCCTGTTCAGCAGATTCTCCCCTCTGTTTTTTTTCATTATTTTTTTCTCTCAATAATATACCTGGCAATCCCCCTCAAGGGGTCTGCGGCGCGGTCGAATTTTTTCAAGGAGATGATGGCCTCATCGACTAATCCCTCGAGAATCGCCTTTGATCTTTCAAGACCATGAATCGCAGGATATGTA
>CAYTUL010000614.1:0-2668 GCA_964441135.1 uncultured Desulfobacteraceae bacterium
CGTCACCATGATCGGTTTGCCTTCCTTCACAACTCTGTCCACGATGGGCCTGCTATATACCGTGGTCTCCCGGTCTCCGGACCCTCTTACACGGTATATTACCCTTGAAAATTCTCCCGTCTCGCTATCTAAGAGGATAATGACGCCCCTGTCGATTCGTTTGAGAAGGTTGAATATATAATCCAGGGCCTTTTCAAAGATCTCGTTTAAACTTAAGGGCTGCATAAAGACTTCGGAGACCTTTCTGATTAATCTCAAATTGTCTTTTGTGGTGATGGGCCTTTCCGGTATGGAGATCCCCTTGTCCCCGTTGAGTTCCATGGAAAACTGAATAAGATCGAGATATAATTGAAGATCTTCTGCGCAGCCCTGACCCAGACAGGCTACACTCATACCGATAATAATCGGGACCCCCTCATCCAGCTCAAATTCAACGCCGGGATCGATCTGTTCGCCATTAACAAAAGTGCCGTTTTTACTCTGTAAATCCTCGATATAATATCTATTGGATTCATAACGGATCTTCAGATGCATGCGGGAAACCGAACGGTCTTTCAATCGTATGTCCACATCGGGAGAGCGCCCAAGATAGACGGTATCCCCCTTTAGGTCAAAGGACCGGCCCCTGTCCGGTCCGTCCATGATAAACAGTTTCTTCATAAACCAGCACTCTTTTTATGATGCATCCGGCTTCAATTATAATATCCGATCAGGATAGGATCAGGACATCAAATTATTAAGATCCTTACAAATATTTATTATAGTTGATTATAGTGATTTTTTGCAAGCATTCATTTTCCTCCAGCAATCGATTGACATGCCCATCAGGATAGTTAATGATCCTTCCCATGAAATTCATATCCGATCTTCATATTCACTCCCGTTTTTCCCGGGCGACTTCACGGGATCTTGATCCTGAGCGACTCGCCTTGTGGGCTCAAAAAAAGGGAATTGCTGTTGTCGGCACCGGGGACTTCACCCATCCCGGCTGGCTGGAAGAACTCCGGGAAAAACTGGTGAGCGCCGAAAACGGCCTCTACCGGCTGAAATCGGAGCTGGAAAGAAAGATAGAGAAAGAGATCCCAGGATCCAGTAAACGACCGGCACGGTTTTTACTTTCCGGTGAAATAAGCTGCATCTACAAGAAGGGCGGAAAAACCAGGAAAGTTCACCACCTGATTCTCATGCCCGATTTCGACTCGGTCATCCGGTTTAACCATGCCCTGGACCGCGTCGGCAATATAAGGTCCGACGGAAGACCGATCCTGGGTCTCGATTCAAGGGATCTCCTGGAGATGGCCTTAGAGACAAGTGACAGGGCTTTCTTTATTCCCGCCCATGTCTGGACGCCATGGTTCTCCCTCTTTGGTTCCAAATCCGGATTCGATGCCCTGGAAGAATGCTTCGAGGATCTTGCCCCTCATATACATGCCCTTGAAACAGGTTTATCGTCCGATCCTCCCATGAACCGGCTGCTTTCCGGTCTCGATAACTATCTCTTGGTCTCAAATTCTGACGCCCACTCCCCGTCAAAATTGGGGAGGGAGGCCAACATCTTTGACACGGAAATGGGATATGATCCCATGATAGAGGCCATGACCCATAAAGACCGTTTTATGGGAACGATCGAGTTCTACCCCGAAGAGGGGAAGTATCATCTGGACGGCCACAGGAAATGCGGGATCCGGTTGCATCCCGGGGAAACCAGGAAATACAACGGTGTCTGCCCCTCATGCGGCAAGCCCCTCACCGTCGGGGTCCTTCATCGGGTCTCCGATTTGTCCGACCGGGAAAGCCCGAGAATCTTCAAGGATTTCCATAGCCTCATACCCCTGGCGGAGATCCTGTCCGAAATCCTTGACTGCGGCCCGGCCGCAAAAAAGGTAACCACGGTCTATGAAAACCTGCTCGCCGTGCTTGGTCCTGAACTGAATATCCTCATGGATGTCCCCTTAAAGGATATAAAGGAGACCGGCGGCAGTTTGTTAGCGACCGCGATTGAACGGATGCGGAGGGCTCAGGTAATTCGGAATGAGGGATATGACGGGGAATACGGCGTCATCAGGCTGTTTCATGAGTCTGAAAAGGCATTGCTTTCCGGGCAAAAATCACTATTTACGATTCCCGATAACAAGATAAGTGAAAAAGGGACGTCCCTGCCCCTAAGAGGAATCCTGCCGGGCGGGTCCAGGACCAAAAAGAACCCGGCAGATATATGCCCCAGGGATCCCCTGCTGGATCCCCTCAATCCGGCCCAGAGGTCCGCTGTCATTCATGAGGGCGGTCACCTCCTTATCGTGGCCGGGCCCGGCACGGGAAAGACCATGACCCTTTCACACCGTATAGCCTATCTGATACGGTCGGGCCGCGCCTCAGCGGAGCAGGTGCTTGCCCTTACCTTTACCAATAAAGCGGCAAAAGAGTTGAGACACCGGATAGATGCCCTGCTTCCTGAGGACCTGTCAGGCATGGTGGGAACCTATACTTTTCATGGTTTCTGCCTGGAAATTTTGAGGAACGAAGCGGAAAGGGCCGGTATCCCGGGGGATTTTTTACTCTGTTCCGAGCGCGATGCATCCATGCTCGCAGGGCAGGTCCTTTCCGGATCGGGATTGGGCGCAAGAGGGACCGCCCGGTTTATGAGGGTCCTTTCCCGGCACCGGATGGC
>CAYTUL010000615.1:0-2668 GCA_964441135.1 uncultured Desulfobacteraceae bacterium
CTCCAATACTATCGGAGCAAGCGGTTTGGCCAGGGTGGCTGAAGCGGCCATACAGGTGATGGGCAAAGGGGAGGCACGCCAGGTACCGGATGTCAAGAATGCACTGGCCACGGCGGGGGGCGGCATATTCGGTACCGGAGGGATGACGGCGTTCTTCCTGGATGTTCTCATCCTCGGGGCACAGCCTCATTAGATACTGACAATTCTGTATTATAATCAATGCAAGAGGAGCGGCATATGGAAAAAGAGAATCAAGTTGAACTGATCACCGTATCGGACAAATGGGAGATCCCCTATGCCTATAGTGCCGGTGAGACCATCAGCAAGTTCCTTGTCGAGTTAAGGGATAATGCCAGAATCATGGCGACCAGGTGCCCCGAATGTGAACAGGTACTGCTTCCGCCGCGGTCGTTTTGTGCAACATGCTTTGTCTCCCTGAAGGATCATTGGGTAGAACTCGAACTCGAGGGGGAGTTGGTAACCTATAGTATATGCACCGAGGTTATAACAGGTGCCCCGGAACCGCCTTATATCGTCGCCTTTGCAACTATCGGCGGATCAAGTACGCCAATGGCGCAATTCTTGAAGGGTATCGATCTCTCTGATATTGAAAAAGTCAGTAAAGATCTGAAGAGCGGTATGCCTGTCAAGGCTGTGTTTAAGGATAAGGCTGATCGGACTGCAAGTATCCTAGACTTCCATATTGAATTATTAAAATAAGAGGCTAAATGATTATGGGTAATACTGAAGGATTACTCAGCCCATACCGCGTTCTGGATCTGACCGACGAGCGCGGTTTTCTATGCGGTAAGCTGCTGGGTGACCTGGGCGCAGACGTGTTAAAGATCGAGAAGCCGGGAGGTGATCCGGCACGAAGTACGGGTCCCTTCTACAAAAACATGCCTGACCCGGGAAAAAGCCTCTTTTGGTGGGCTTTCAATGCAAACAAGAGGGGGATCACGCTCGACATCGAAACGGCCGACGGTCGAGGGATTTTTACACGGCTGGTTAAAAGTGCCGATTTTGTCATAGAGTCCTTTGATCCCGGGCATATGGAGAGGTTGGGATTTGGATTTCCGACCCTCAGCCGGATAAACCCCGGTATCATTATGACATCCATTACCGGCTTCGGTCAGACCGGTCCCTATAGCCATTACAAAGCCGCCGAAATTACACTCTGGTCTTTAGCCGGCGAGGGGTATGTGACCGGTGATCCCGATCGGGCCCCATTGATGCCGAGTTATCCTGTCGGATATTTCTTCGCCTCAACGGCCGCGGCTGTGGGTTCGATGGTGGCGGTTTACCATAGGACCCTTACAGGAGAAGGGCAGCATGTCGATGCCCCGGCCTATCTTAGCCTAGCCTGGGCGTCAGGTCCGGAGGTGCAGGGATTATGGAGCGTGGATAACACGATTGTTTCGCGTTCAGGTGCCGTCTGGCGGCGAGCTCAGACCGGAACGAGCGGTACGGATGTGAAATATATAAATCTCCCCCTCATCTATAAGTGCAAAGACGGTTATTTACGGTTCATGCCCTTTGTAGAAGTGGGTATGCTGCCGAGCACGATGGGATTGACAAAGTGGGTGATAGAGGAGGGTGTGGCCGGTGAAGCTCTCAAGAAGGTGGATTGGCCCACATGGAACTGGCAGACGGTTCCCCAGGAGACCGTGGACGAGATCACCCAGAGCTTCAGCAGGTTCTTTATAAAACATACCAAGGCCGAACTCTGGGAGGGCGCCCAGAAAAGGGGGATTCAACTCTATCCCCTGCTTACCACGAGCGATATGCTCGGGTTTGAACAGCTCAACATCAGAGACTACTGGGAAGAGGTAGATCACCCCGAACTCCATGCCTCCGTCACCTATCCCGGGCCTTTTGTGCAGATGACGGAGGCCCCCTGTAGAATACGGCGCCGTGCCCCGCTTATCGGTGAGCACAATGAGGAGATATACATAAAGGAGCTGGGATTTTCCGTGGATGACCTTCCGGTTCTAAAGCAGGCAAGGGTGATTTAATCATGGAAGGGGAAAAGATGAAGGGCCGACCTTTTGAGGGAATAAACGTCTTGGATTTCACCTGGGCCGGAGTTGGGCCCCTTACTGTCAATTATCTGGCTTACTATGGGGCGACGGTGGTAAAATTAGAGTCTCACAAACGCCCGGACGTCATGAGAACGCTTGCCCCTTTCAAGGACGGTATACCCAATGTGGAACGTAGCTATCACTTTTCCTACGTTCAAATGGGCAAAAAGTACAGCATCACGCTCAACCTGGACAATCCAAAGGGAATAGAGCTGGCCAAGAAGCTGATATCCTGGGCCGATGTCGTCGTTGAGAGCTGGGCGACCGGGGCCCTGGAAAAGATGGGCCTGGACTATGACCGGGTGAAAAAGATAAAACCCGATATCATCATGTTGCGCACCTGTATGCACGGCCATACGGGGCCGCTGGCCAATGTGCACGGCCATGGCTATGTCCTGACCGGGTTGTCGGGCCTTGACGTGCTTACGGGCTGGCCGGACCGATCCCCGGCTGGATTGTACGGTCCCTTTACGGACCATGTGGCCCCGCTTTTCGGTGCGGTAAGCCTCATCGCCGCACTGGACTACAGGCGTAGAACGGGCAAGGGAACATATATTGATCAGTCGCAACACGAATCGGTCCTCCAG
>CAYTUL010000616.1:0-2656 GCA_964441135.1 uncultured Desulfobacteraceae bacterium
TCCCGGCAGGGCTTGATCTCCTTTCCTATTATTCGGCCGATCCAAACCATCTGAGAAGAGTCAATTTGCCTGAAAGCCACTTTTACAGGCTCCTTGAGAGACAGATCCCGGGGGTCGAGGGGATCGCCCCCCGCCTCACGGTGCCGGTTAAGATCGGCGGGGTCCATGCCCTGTTGACGGGGATCTTGCCGGAGAGGATGCTCCGTCCAGAGGCGAGGGCGACAGGGGAAGAGGACCATTGGAAGGTCCTGGATTCCCTTGGGCCTGAGTCTGCAGGCGCGGTTGTGGGTGCCGAAATAAATGGTCTTCTGAACTTAGAGATAGGTTCTTCGATGGAGGTAGGGGGGCATCACCTAAAGGTGGTGGGGATCTTGCCTGAACAAGGAACCGTTGATGACATCCGGATCTATGTCCACCTGCGCGCCTTGCAAAAGCGGGTTAAAAGCCCCTTTTCTCTAAATGAGATCAGGGTCCTTTACACCGGGGAAAAGGCCATCGAAAAGGTCGCCTCTGAAATAGAGGGGATACTGGAAAACACCCGGGTGGTAACCCACGGCAGGATGGCCAGAAAGCAGATCCAGGCCATCGATTCCATCCGCAGGTATGCCTTGGCCTTACTTGTGATCACCCTTGTCCTGGGCGCCATCAGTATTGGAAATGAGATGTTCCACAACGCCCACGAACGCAAAAGAGAGATCGGGATCTTAACGGCATTGGGGGCAACGACAGGGACCATCCTGACCATATTCATCTTAAAGGCCTTTTTCTTGGCCCTGGTGGGCGGGGTGTTGGGTTATGGCGTGGGAAGCCTTGCAGCCCTTATCCTCGCCCCAAGATTCCTTCATATACACACATATCCCAGTTTGTCGCTGATTCCCGTTGCGATTTTCACGGCCGTGGTCTTGAGTGTCCTGAGCAGTGCGGTTCCGTCGTGGCGGGCATCAAGAATGGACCCCGGCGAAATCCTCCAGGAGTAGCTCTGCAAAGTCTGGTATCTGCAGTGTTATCCAAATTTGTCCGTCAATCGGATTTCCCAGTATTTGATGGTTTCGTGAAAAGTCGTCACTCCGGTGAACCCCGGATCGGGGTCCGGAGCAGGCTCCGGAGTCTAGGTGTCCTCCCCCTAATTATTGATATATTACGGTGTATTAATTTAGCTTTCTGAAAATTGGTACTGGGACAGGGGTATGGGGGTTCCGTTTTGAAGAGTGTATCCCTGTCTGAGACCGTTAGAGAGCGTTAAGAAATCACGGAGATCGACGTTGCCAAAAACCATAAGACTTTTCAGCAAATACTGCCCCCTGTTTTCACCTATGGCACGTGATTCCTTTACGCTCTCTTACGGACGAGTTATACGCCCTTCAAAACGGAACCCCCATACCCCGGGTTTCAAAAGGCTAAAATGTTACAAAAAGGGTAATTTCCGACTTTTTACGAATTAATCAGTATTTGCATTACGCCAGTATTCTCCCCGAGCCATAGGGTCTACCCTCCGGCCTGGAAGGGGAGCGGGAGGCCACCACTCCATTGCTCCATTATTCCTGAAAGCGATTTAAAGGGGAAACTTGCTGCCTTCCAGGGGTTAACGCAATCCCCCCCGCTCTTCGGACGGATTCTTTATTAACGGGATAAATTTGTGGTTGGCACCGGGAAAGGGATAGCGGTCGATTTCATCCAGGCGAATCCAACGGAAATCGACCGGACCTCTCAAGACGATTTTGCCTGAAAGATACCGGCAGCGAAATACATCCATGACAATCCTAAAATGCGTATAGGCATGCCGGATGCGGGTGATCACGGCTTCCGGCCGCACCGAAAGGTTTAGCTCCTCTTTGACTTCTCTGACACAGGCGCCCTCGGCAGTTTCGTCTTTTTTGACCTTGCCGCCGGGAAATTCCCACAGTCCTCCCAAAAGGCCGTTTGGCTTCCTTCGGGTGATGAGGACCTTTCGGCCCTTGCAGATGACGGCTGTGGTAATGTGAAACTCCGGCGTCTTGCGTGCCTTAATCCGCCTGGGGTATTGGTCTACCGCATGGTGCGCGAAGGCCTGACAGTGTCTATTCAAAGGGCAATTGGTGCAGGCCGGGTTTTTTGGGGTGCAGACAAGGGCGCCCAGCTCCATCATCGCCTGATTGAATCGACCGGGGTCGTTCTTTGTCAGCAGGTCTTGGGCGGCCTCCCTAAAGCCCTTGCTGGATAAAGTTCCGTTTACGGGCAGATCGATTTGTTGCAACCGGGCCAGCACGCGTTTCACATTACCTTCAATCACCGCATAGGGCTGTCCGTAGGCGATACTCGAAACGGCCGAGGCGATGTATTCGCCGATCCCTGGAAGTTTTTGAAGTGCCCCGGGATCCTTCGGCAGGATGCCACCGTGCCTTTTCAGGATAATTCCTGCCGCCCTGTGAAGGTTGCGGGCCCTGGCGTAATAACCCAACCCCTCCCATATCTTGAGGACATCCTGTTGGTCAGCCCCGGCCAGGTGGCAGACATCCGGAAACCGGTCCAGGAATTTGTTATAGTAAAGGACAACGGTCTTGACCTGGGTTTGCTGGAGCATGACTTCGGAAACCCAGATGCAATAGGGATCGGAAACATCCCGCCAGGGCAAGGGCCTTTTGTGAACCGTATACCAGTCAATGAGGCGTTTCTGAAG
>CAYTUL010000617.1:0-2643 GCA_964441135.1 uncultured Desulfobacteraceae bacterium
GGTCTCGGTATAGTGACCCTCTTCCTGATAGAAAACAGGAAATTCCCAGCAGCCCTGGTGATCGTGCCCACCGGCCTTGTCCTTGGACTATTACTGGGCAGTCATGAGGGGCTCGACAGGATCAGGCTCAGCATGAATCTCCCGAAAATCCTCCCCTTCGGGTCTCCGACCATTGTCGATTTTACGTCCGCTCTCCTTCTCCTCGCGATTCCCCAATTGCCCATGACCCTCGGTAATGCCGTCGTAGCCAACGCCGACCTGTCAAACCAGTATTTCGAGGAGGCTTCGGAAAGGGTTACCTACAGGGGACTGTGTATCAGCATGGCCCTGGCAAATTTTGCCAGTTTTCTATTAGGCGGGATGCCCATGTGTCACGGGGCCGGCGGCCTGGCTTCCAGGTATCGCTTCGGGGCCCGGACTGCCGGGTCCAATTTTTTTATCGGGATCCTGTTTATTATCCTTGCCGTTTTGCTCGGCGAGAATATTTTATCCGTGGTATATCTCATCCCCATGTCCGCTCTCGGCGTTCTGCTTTTATTCGCCGGAAGCCAGCTCGCCCTGACCATTCTGGACATGAAAGGACGCAAGGAGTTGTTCATACCTCTTATGGTGCTGGGTATTACATTGGCCTCCAATCTCGCCGTGGGCTTCCTCACGGGTATCGCCCTGGCCTATGCGTTGCGATCGGACAGATTGTCCGTATAGAGGCCGGGACGGGAGAGCGTGTGATGCCATTAAAAAAAGCTGTACAATTAAAAACCCAATGGTATGACCCCCTTCTATTCCAGGTGGTCTTTCCTCTCTTCGCTCTTCTTATCAAAATGCTCATGCTCTCTTATCGTATCATTCGGGTGGAAGGGAAAGACAGGGCGGAGGAGGCGCTTTCCCGGGCCGGGGGAAGGGCCATTTTCGCTTCATGGCACCAGCGGGTGGTGGTTCCGGTTCCCCATCTTATCAGACGGAAAGTCACGGTGATGGTCAGCCGGAGCCGCGACGGGGAATATGCCGCCCGGTTATTGCATGCCTTTGGATTAAAGGTTGTCCGGGGCTCATCGACCCACGGGGGCATTGATGCCTTAAGTGAACTTATACAAAAGATCATGGAGGGAAGAAGCGGGGGCATGGTGATTGACGGACCGGTGGGGCCGGCGCGTGTTGCAAAAATTGGCGCCGTGTTTATGGCCCAGAAAGCGGGAGTTCCAATCATACCCCTGTCCTATGGGGCCGATCGATGCTGGGTCCTGAAAAGCTGGGATCGATTCATGATTCCCAAACCCTTTGCCCGGGTGATTCTACGCTATGAAGAGCCGATATGGGTAGAGTCCTCCGGGGACGGCAAAGAGATGGAATCCTGCAGGAGATTATTGGAGGACCGGCTCAACAAGGGAAATACCCGGTGTGACAAACAGCTTGGGGATGAAAGACCCTGGCGGAAGATTATGCGACCGGGAGTCCCTGAAACAGGACCGGTGAATGCCGGTTAATTCCGGGATCATTATCCATTTTTTCATATAATATTGTACCCTTCGGATTAGAAGAAATGAATGCCACCTTTACGTGCCTGAAAGAGTCAATTAATTATTCATCCAAAAAAGGAGGAACGGTATGAACAGGGAACAGTATCTTGAATACATCGATCATTTCAATCACAGGCGGTACGATGCTCTTACGAGCTACTTTACCCAGGACATCACGGTGGAGTACTTTGACGAGGCCTTCAGCCAAGGAGCTCCGGCCCGCACACTGCATGGTCCCGGGGAGTTCGCGGAGAATTATAAAAGCCTGCATGCTCACACCAGGGAAATCCTGGAACTTGGTGACTTCCTGTCCCAGGGGGATCTGGTTTTCGCAGAGCTCTACACGGAGTTTCATACCTTCAAGGATGCCCCTGAGTCCTATGGCCGGCCATGGAAGAAAGGACGTATCAGCATCATGACCAATTGGGTCATGTACAACCTCGATGAAAAGGGTAAAATGAAACGTATCCGGATTGCACATTTCCGGAATCATGACCCCGAAACGGCAAAATACAGGGAGTGAAGAACCCCGACCACAGGTCGGGACTTCTTCCGATGAAAAGGCCCTCAGGCTTGAAAGCCCATAGGCATGGGGGCTTCTATATCCCTAAATCCCATATTAGCCCTTCATCTGCGGGCAGTGCCCGCGTGCGCAGCACGGATAAAACAGACACCCTTTCCTCTTTTTTCAAGGACAATCCCGTACTCCTCCACGGTTCCGAAATTGTGTCCCCTGTATTTCGCCGCTTCCATAAAGCGTGATGTAGGAATAAATGACTTCATCACGGAACTGATCCCAAAACATATTGACATCATTTGTTTTTTGTTGTTTCATCATGTAAGAGAATAAAATCCTATAAACATCCTTCCTTGAAATGGATACGCATCATATGGCAATTTTGTAACACTTTAGCTTTTTAAAAGATGTTTAATAAAGAAGGGTGCGCGGGGATAATAAAATCCCCGCAAAAATCAGCGGGATCTTCGACAGGCATAGGGTATAAGGCGCAAGGCACAGGGGGAAAAAATAAGAAGCGATTTTTTAAGTTTTGCCTTGAGCCATACGCCTTGAGCCTCTTTTTTATTGGCTTTCGCCCCGGGAAAAAGATTGCTGAGCACCCAAGCT
>CAYTUL010000618.1:0-2640 GCA_964441135.1 uncultured Desulfobacteraceae bacterium
GGTCCTCCCGTCAGCATACTTAATTCGTATAGCAGTATCATCCGGTGGATGACGGTCTATACATTCATGGGCGATATTAAATCTTTCTTTGGACCCGTCAAAGAGCTTCCATCGCTCACTCCATGTGAATTTTTCCATTGCTTCTTCATAGGTCTTATAGTCAAGTGGCATGTGTAATCCTGAATTCCCTGATCCCGTTGCTATTAGATGCGGGTTATTGCCTTTTTCATGATTCTTAAGGCCCTTATTGAATCAATCCGTGATAACAGCCCCATGGCATAGAGGACATAGAAACCATCGATATAAAGGTCCGCTTCCCTGGGTCTCAGGACCTGGGGAGAAGCGGCATTGAAGAGAAGTTTCTTCAGAATAGTCTCCGGATTTCGTGAAAAAACAAGCGGGCCGCCTGTCCCTATCACGCTGGAAACTTCGGAGAGATCTTTGCCCTCCTGAACGGTCAACTCCCCCGTGACACCCATAATCGTCCTGATCCTGCCGCAGTGGCGTTCTCCGGCGATATCTACAGCGATACCGGCTAAGAGGCCGTCAAGCGTGAACTCGAGGTCATTGCCCGGAAGGCTGGAAGGAACTCTGAAGGCACTTTTCAATTGTTGAAGCTCGCCCGTTCTGAATGTGTCTGCGGCCTCTCCCATCTCTATAAGCGTGTCGATGTTGTGCCGTACGCCCAGGTCCCCTTCAACGGTCCTCTTGGCATAGGGTTCGGGCAGACTCCCGGTCATGAATTCCGATCGGGTGGGATATCCCCTGGCCACGGAGTAGACATCCGTCGTGGCTCCACCCACATCGACGACCATCAGTTCCCCAAATCCAGCTTCCTTCTCCAGACCTTCTGCAAGGAGTTCCGCGGCCTTCAATACGGCCGAAGGCGTCGGGATGATGGTTTCATCAACAATAGGGACGGCCCTGTCTATGCCCTTTGCCCTGATGATATGGGATACAAAAATCCGCCTGATTGCCTCGCGGCACGAGTCGACGTTGAGTTCCCCTATTCGCGGCATGACATTTTCCGCGAAAACGGCTTTCCTCTTGGATCCTTCAAAGATGGCCCTGATCTCATCCGAGGCATCCCTGTTTCCCGCAACCACAACGGGGGCCCGGCAGGATATCTGCGAAAGCTTCTCCGCATTGGTGACGATCACCTTTGTGTCCCCGCCGTCCGTTCCCCCGATAAGCAGGATCAGATCAGGATCTATCCCTTCGATCTCTTCTATGTCCGAAAGATTGAGATTATAGGAAAATCCCTTTATGACCTTTGCGCCCGCCCCCAACGCGGCCCGGACACCGGCCTCGGTGGAAAGGGAAGGAACGAGGCCCACGGTAATCATCCTGAGTCCCCCGCCCGCGCTGCTGCAGGCCAGCAATTGAGTTTTTTCCTCCGGCCCTACTCCGTGATCCCTTTTCGCCCATTCGAGGAGTTGACGAAGCCCTGTGGTAATATCCGTCTCCACAGTAGAGGGGACCTGATACCTCCCGACAATGCTTTCCGCATCCAGATCGACAATAACCAGTTTGGTAAAGGTACTTCCGAAATCTATTAGAAACCGAAGTGAGCTTTCTGTCATAATCTTCTTATATCTTCCCCTTTGCCCGCAGATCGGCCGTCAAGTCCTCAATGACATGATCCAGGTTGACTTCCGGGGGGTAGACCCTGTCAAACCCTAATTCCTTGAACCGGATCTCCGCCTCCTTCCAGTCATGTCTCCCCACCATAAGGTAGCCGCCAAGGTATAGTATGATGTCATCAAGGCCTGCTTCCCTGCAACTGTCCTTAAAATCGGCCAAATCGATCTCTGCCATCCCGTAAAGGGAACTGGCCAGGATGGCGTCCGCGGCTGTCTCCCTCGCCGCGTCTATGAATTCCTCGGGAGGGGTGAGGGGACCTAATTCCACCACATTGAATCCGTTGTCCTTGAGGACCCGGGAAAGCAGTCGTGTCCCGATCGAATGGGAGTCCTCGCCCACCGTCCCGGTAATAACGGTTATCCTTTTCTTCATGCCCTTTCTCCTTTCAATCCCTTCCTCATAGGCTCAAACCGATTCATAGAAGTCTTGCGTTGGCAAAGGACCAGAACTCCTGAACCACGGTATGGTAATCGAGTTTTTTCCCTTCCGCCTTCTCCCTCTCTGCAATCTTTTCCCGGTTATAGTCCTTTGCCTCTTCCGGCAGGGGCAAATTTCCCATATCCAGGTACCGGCACGCCCCCTTCATATCCCGGACCCCGAGCACCTGACCTTTGATGTTCACATTGGAAGATAAGGGAGTATCCATAAACCCGCCATCGAAGGCCTTCTGAAGACCGACGGCGATGTCCCCCTTTCCTAACTCAAGGATGCGGTCAAGAAGCGCGCGAACCTCCATCTCCGCTATTCTTTCTTCAACGCGGATCTCTTCAAGATCCGCCCTTATATCCTGCTGCCTGACCAGGTTAAAGATAAACATGGCCGATTTATAGCTTACGGCATGGGCCTCTTTCACGGGTATTCCGGCGGCTTCGTCGATCGTTCTCAGATAAACCCCTTCGGCCCCCGAGAGCGCCGCCACCATGGCCGAATAATTGAGAAACCCAAAGGCATAGCCCATGTCCTGAGGATAGGGAAAGATAGGGACCTGAGCAATGA
>CAYTUL010000619.1:0-2636 GCA_964441135.1 uncultured Desulfobacteraceae bacterium
CTTTCGCCCCGGGAAAGAGATTGCTGAGCACCCAAGCTGTTGAAAAGGACTAAATGGTTACCAATCTTGGCTTTGCCGGATAATTAGGGCTTCTCCATCCATTCCTGAAACTCCACCCAGAGGACAGCGCCCATTTCAATATCCTTTTCCTCACCCTCGCGCATTATCTTTTCCTTTGACTTCATGAGGCCGGCGAAGCCCCACCAGCCGGCCCTGGGAGCCGCATAGGTGAATACACCGTTTGTATCCGTTCTGATTACCTGGGTGATCATATAACCCGTGGACGCTTTTGCTCTCCCATCCCTGTTATAGAACTCCACCTCGACTTCTGCGCCGGGAACGGGTTTTCCATTGAACATGACAACCCCCTGGAAGACATTGCCGGCATATAGACCGAAGGGCCTTGTCAGGGGAATGATTTCCGTTTTAAGCCCCAGGGGTTCTTCCCATCCTTCTTCATCGCCGAAAGCGCCCACATAGGTCTTGGTAAAATGGATGATATAACAGTCCTCCGCCGGTTCCCAGTAGGGTTTAGGTTCCATGTGGAAGACATAGACACCGGGCCGGTTGATCCTGTAATGCATTGTCCAGCCCCTGTGTCCCATCACAGGCTTTTCTCTCAGCGTGTGGACAAGGTCCGTGTCCTTTCCATTCACCGCAACACCACAGGTAGCCGGCTTGTCCATGTCCATGCCTAACCCTTCAAAGGGGTGGGAAAAAGAGAGAGTCAGGGATATGTCCCTGTTTTCTCCCTGCATCACCATGCTGTCCGAAGGGATAAGCATGCCGAAATGGGCCATGGCCCTGTTCGTAACGGGGGGAAACAAGACCACAGCAAATATTAAGAAAAAAAGCATCCTTTTCATGGCCTTTCTCCCTTTCATCGCTTCCTTGATTTGAAGTAGAGGACGATTCCCATTAGGCCGAATATATATCCTATGCCGCCTAAAATCTCCGTAAGCCCCGGCCCCCTTTCTTCCTGGAGCCTGGCAAGTCCCCTGGAGATCGGCCTCAGCCTGACATCGAGGACCTCCTCCATCATCGCCTTTATCTTTTCCATGTCCTGTGGGTTATCTGCAGGGACCGGGCCATCCGGTTCTTTGTCTCGGGGAACGGGCTTCGGATTTCCCGGGGAAGCCGAAAATTCGCTCGCCTTTAGCAGGTATTCCGCCCTGTGTCCCATGGATGATTCAAGGACGATACGCATATCTATCTCCCCGGGGATCTTGAAGGAGAATTCGCCTTTCCGGTTCGTCCTGCCGTGTAATAACTCTTTTCCGGAGGAATCAAAGACCGTTACGACACCGTCGATGACCTTCCTGTTCCCACTGAAATAGCTCTCTGTGTAAACCGTGTCCCCCTCCACCCATGCAAAGATATAGCATCTGTGGGCATGGGCAGCGGGGACAGGGTGCAGGAGCAGAAAGAGCAAGCCGAATAGGGGGATGACCCGGATCTGGCGGCGGAGTATGGAATTTCGTGATTCTCTATCTCTCATAGACTACCTCTAATATTTCAGGCTTGACCTTTTTGAGAAACCTTACACAAAAAAGGGAGATAACTCCTTCAATAAACATTACAGGGAGATGTGTGACTATCAGAATCTTGACCACGGGTAAGAATTGTTCTCCGGTAATGAAAAGAGAGAGCGCCACCATGACGGTTGATAGGAAAACCGCAGAAAAACCGCACATGAATGCGGAAACGGATGATGTCCCTGGTGCGGCACGCCTGACCCCGGGGCCGAACACATAGAAGCAGATCAGCGCGGGCAGGGCCATGTTAAGACTATTGACACCCAGTGATGTAAGGCCCCCATACTGGAAAAGCACGGCCTGGAGAATCAATCCGGTCAGTATTGCCGGAAATGCCACCCAACCGAGAAACAGCCCGATAAGCCCGTTTAATATGAGATGAACGCTTGAAGGACCGATCGGAACGTGCACAAGGGAAGCAACAAAAAAGGCCGCCGACAGAATGGCCACCTGCGGTATTCTGTCATAGTCCATTTTTTTCAGGCCGACCCCCGTGCCCGCGGTTGTCAGCGCGGCGCCCGAAACAAGCACGGGGACTGAAAGTATACCTTCTGATATGTGCATTGCGTGCGATTTCCTTTATTATAAAAAAAGGCCACGTAGGTATTTATGGATCTGCTGACCCTGAAAAGCCTTCGTAGCCTTTATGTTTGAATATTTATAAAAAATTATGAGAGCTTCCTGCCCTCCTCGCTGGTGATCCTATAACAGGCACATCCAATATGTCAATGAAATTCCGGCAGGATTAGAAAATTATACCTTGAACATGGAAACCATTTTCTTCAGTTCCCCGGCTAACTTGCTCAATTCCGTGGAATTGAGGTTCATCTGTGAACTGCTGTTTGACATCTCTCCCGCGGACTGATTGACTTCGGTTATCTCCTTGGCGATCTCCGTGGAAACCACGCTACTCTGGGACACGTTCTCATTGACTTCCTGAATACCCTTGGATGCCTGGGCAACGTTCCCGGCGATTTCCTTTGTGGTAAGGGACTGCTCTTCAACAGCCGTCGCGATGGTTGTCACGATCTCATTCACGTCGTTTATGACCTTCAGGAGCTCTTCTAGCTCGGACACGGTTCCTGACGTAGAGCTCTGGAT
>CAYTUL010000620.1:0-2597 GCA_964441135.1 uncultured Desulfobacteraceae bacterium
CCTTCAATATGTGGTTGATACCTATCGTTACCTGGAAATGAAGGGTATGGGAATCACGGACAGGGTCCCCCTGAAGCTCAATCTCCTGGACCTGTATGTACCCCTTAAGGCCAGGATCGAAATGCCGGAGGGCGAGACCTGGGCGAGGGATCTTCGATTGGCAGGCCGAAAGGTGACCGAGGATGAAGTAGAGGCCATGGGCCGGCGCGTGAGCGATCCGACACCGGTCCTGAATCTTTTACGTAAGCATAAAGGCCTCGTTATCCTGGGTGATCCCGGGTCCGGCAAGACCACCTTCCTGAAATATATTTCCCTTTGCCTGGCCCTTAAAGAAGCCGAACACCTGGGATTGGGAGCCCGGCTGCCGGTCCTGGTCCCCCTTTCTGCCTACGCCAATGCGCTGCAAAAGGGAGATATCCCTCTGGAAAGCTTCATTGGCGAGTACTATAAAAACCGCAACATCGATGTTTCCCTTAAATCAATGATGAAGGAGGCCCTGCAAACCGGTGGGGTCATTGTGCTTCTGGACGGATTGGATGAGGTAAGAGAGATAGACAAACGTTTGCTTGTCGTCAGCAGGGTTAAAGACTTTTTCAATTATCACAAGGCTCAAGGAAACAAATTCATCATGACCAGCCGGATCGTAGGTTACAAGGAGGTGCGCCCCACAGCGGAAGATTTGGCGGAGTGCGCGCTGGTGGATTTCGAAGAAGAAGATATATCACTCTTTGTAAACAACTGGACTGCCGCCCTTGAAAAATCAGCCAGGGGTGACACGGAGGTGGCCGCCTTTGAGGCAGCGAAGGAAAGGAGGGAACTCCAGGAGGCAGTACATCGGAATCCCGGCATTTCCAGGCTGGCATCCAACCCGCTGCTTCTCACAATCCTTGCTTTAATGAAGCGTCAGGGGGTTGCCCTGCCGGAACGTAGGGTGGAGCTCTACCAGAAATATGTAGAAACCCTGCTCAAGCACTGGAACCTGGCACGTGGCCTTCATGGTCCCCTGGGTCCGGGGCTCGACCCTTCGGATACCATCCGTTTTCTTGCTCCTCTCGCACTCTGGATGCATGAGACAAATCCAGGCGCCGGGCTGGTAAAGAGCGAATTCCTCAGGACAAAGTTAGAAGAGATCCTCAGGGATAGAAAAGTCCCTGAACCGGAGAAGGTGGCAAGACGATTTTTGGATGATGTGCGGGTATGTGCGGGACTTCTTGTGGAGAGGGGACCTGGTGAATTCGGTTTTATCCATCTCACCTTTCAGGAATACCTGGCCGCAGTGGCTGTGGCACAGAAGGGACAGCAGGATGTTCAACCCATTGTTCGTACCATCATGGAACACCTGGGAGACGACAATTGGCATGAAGTATCTCTTCTGATAGTGGGTTATGTGGGGTTCATCCAGCAGCGGGACGAGGCGGCCGGAGAAATCGTCAAAGGTCTGACCCGATCCGGTAATGGAGACCTGGGAACCGCTATTATCCTCGCAGGAGAGGCCGTGGTGGATGTCTGGCCCGGAGGGATAGACCCTGAAAGCAGGGAACAGATTGTTCAGGCCCTCATACACACGATAACAGAGGATAGAGAAGTAAAAGCGCCTTTACGTGCCGCAGCCGGAAATATTCTCGCCAGACTTGGGGATCCTCGATTTGATCCTGATGCCTGGTTCCTGCCGAAGGGGGACGATCTCGGATTCATAAAGATCCCTGGGGGAAGATTCACAATGGGAACGGAAAAAGAGGATATCTCCGGTCTTTTAAAAAACTTCGGTGGTGAAAAAGGCTGGTATATGCGTGAAACACCCCCTATCCGCATTCCTCTGCCTGAATACTTCATATCGAAGTACCCGGTGACAGTATCCCAGTATAAGGCTTTTGAAGAGTCCGGGGGTTACAAAGAGGAAGGCTACTGGCCAGAGGCCCGGGCCGCGGATGTGTGGAGGAAAGGAAAAGTCAAGGGGCGGTATGATGAAAAGTTTAGAGATAGGCCTTATGACTTTGGCGATCCCTTCAACCTGTACAACCATCCGGTGGTTGGGGTGACCTGGTACGAGGCCCTGGCCTATTGCAGGTGGTTGACGGAGCAATTCAGGGAATGGGGAAACGCGCCTGACCTCATTAAGGATGCCTTGCATAAAAAGGGATGGGTCGTGAGACTGCCCACTGAGGCGGAATGGGAAAAGGCGGCAAGAGGGATAGACGGCCGGATTTTCCCCTGGGGGGATACTTTGGATCCCGATAAGGCAAACTATTATGAAACGGGAGTCAACACAACGAGCACGGTGGGGTGTTTTCCCAATGGTGAAAGCCCTTATCATATCCAGGACATGAGCGGGAATGTCTGGGAGTGGACGCGGACCTTGTGGGGAAAGGAATTGGATAAGCCGGATTTCATCTATCCATACAGAGCAGATTCCAGAGAGGACCTGGGTGCTCCTAAAAATGTTTTACGCGTGTTGCGTGGCGGCTCGTTCTACTACGATGTGAGGTACGTTCGTTGCGCTTACCGGTTCAGGGACTATCCGGACCACAGGAGCGCCAGTGTGGGTTTTCGGGTTGTGCTCGCTCCCGGGAGGCCCTCTGTTCTCTGATTTCTCTGGA
>CAYTUL010000621.1:0-2579 GCA_964441135.1 uncultured Desulfobacteraceae bacterium
GGTGCGTCATGTCCCACGAAAGCGAATATGGGCTCGGCAAGGGGAATGAGGCAGATCATGACAATCCCCCCCAGCACCGATACATAGATTCCCTGCCAGAGTGCCGGACCGATCCTTTGATACATACCCGCGCCATAATATTGCGCCACAAAGGTGCCCACATAACTGGCCGTGCCCATGAAAAGGCTTATAACCGCAAATGAGAGGATACCCGCCGGCATTGCCGCTGCAATGGCTTCCGTCGAATACCAGGAGAGAAACATCCTGTCAACAAAGCTCTGGACCGACCAGGCGCCCGTACTTAAGATCAGAGGAACGGCTATAACAAGGACCTCGCGATATCCCCCCTTTACGCGATATCTTTTACTGATGTAATTCATAACGATCCTACATCCTGCCGGCGAATTTTTTCGGAGAACCTTAAAGCTTTGAATCACTATATGCAACCATTTTTATTAAAAATACGGGATTCTGTCCCATACAGATTTTCCCACTGGATCGACTTGCTTTTGTATATTTAGTCAATAATTTGACGGTTTCGAAAACCGGCAATGTCGATTATGAATATTTAAATAACCCAGACTCCAAAATTTTAGCTGTAACTATCGGATATAAAACATAAAACTATAAACAAGGTTTTGGCACGATTCCTGCTCGGATTTTAAGAATATATCTTTAAAAAACTCTATTTTACGCGAGAGCCATTTAACGGCTCCAAATACCTTAATATGGAGCCTCGACTTTTTCAGAGGACATGTTAAATAGATTCGGTAGAATCCAGGTATAGGTTTTTTTAAAGGAGGCAGGATGAACGATGGCAAAGATTCTTGTTGTTGATGATGAAAAACAGATTCGATTAATGCTGCGGCAGATGCTTGAGAGGGAAGGATATCGTGTTATCGAGGCCTCGGACGGCAAAGTGGCTTTACGAGTTAACAGGGAGGAGCCCTCGGACCTTGTTATCACGGATCTTATCATGCCTGAGATGGAGGGCATCAAGACCATCATGGAATTAAAAAAAGAATTTCCTGAAGTAAAAGTCATTGCCATGTCCGGAGGTGGTAAGACCGCTCCGGAACAGTATCTTCAATTTGCCAAAAAATTAGGAGCAGATCGCACATTCACGAAACCCTTTGAGCGCGATGCCCTTTTGAAAGCCGTTTTCGAAGTCCTCAATCAGCACCCTTCCCAATGATGAAGACCCCCTGATGATCAAGACTTTTTCATTCGGATCAGCTAAAACTTCCCTATCCCCTCTTCGATTCACCGAATTTTCCGCTATTTGTTGACACACCTTTTTTTTGGACTATATTATTCATTTTCGAGATATAGAGATATTAATCAAATGAAAGGGAGGATTTAGAAATGAAAAAAATAATCTTATTGGGTTTTATGGGTCTTTTTCTTTTTGGCTGCGGAACCGCGGTAGAACGCTCCGGGTTCTGGAAGCACAGCTCGCACTACAGGAACTGGGAGCATATGAAATTCAGTTGGTATGGATATAAAACTCCCACTCAGAAATCCTTAAAGGAGTCCGAGACCCAGGATTGGTGGGGCATACCTGTTGAAGAATAATTCATATACAACCGGCTGCCTGATGGACTGCTTAATAGAGATACAGCGGGAATCGCAGTTAGAGGGACGTTTTCCCGAGCGTCCTTCAGGCAGGCGGGGCCCATTAGGTGTTAAAGGATTTACCTCCTATCCCCCTCGATTATAGGCATGGTCGATTCCTTCAATGTATGAGTCTATTCCCGCTACGATTCCATCCGCTAAAATCTCCCGGTAGCTTTCACTCAGCAGCCGTTTCCTTTCGGTAGGATTCGTGATAAAACCGGTTTCAATCAGGATCGCCGGCATTTCGGCTCCTATCAGGACGTAGAAGGGTGCCTGCTTCACACCCAGATTCCTGTTTTTCTTATATTTCTTTCTGAGATTTTTCATCATACCGTTCTGGACCTGGTGCGCGAGCTTACTCGATTCACTGATCTTTGTATTTAGCATAAGATCATTCAGAATGGATTGAAGATCGCTAATATTCTTTTCCGAGGTGGCGTTTTCCCGTGCAGCGAGCATGACAGCCCTTTTATCCGTTGCCATGTTTAAAAAATAGGTCTCCACTCCATAAATACTCGTTTGCTTGTGGGCGTTTACGTGCAGAGAAATAAATAGATCGGCCTTTTTAACATTTGCGAAGGCCGTTCTCTCATCAAGCGGAAGGGAGATATCCTTATTCCTTGTCAAGAAGACTTCGCATCCCAGTTGCTTTTCTATCTTCTTCGCAAGTCTTTTTGCCAGATCCAGGACGATGCTCTTCTCCCAGATCCCTTTCCCGTGATAGCATCCCGGATCCCTTCCTCCATGCCCCGGATCGATGACGATCCTTCGAACGCTGAGCCCGAGTTGTCTCGCAAGGGAAATGCTCCTGTCCGGTGTTTTTTCCTTTCTAATACCCTTTCTGGGTGGTCTTGATTCGGTTTTCACCGGGACTTCCTTTTCAACCGCACTTTTCTCGGCCTGCACGTCCACCACAATACGAAAGGGATCATGCAGGGGAAATATCTTATACCCGCCTATAC
>CAYTUL010000622.1:0-2577 GCA_964441135.1 uncultured Desulfobacteraceae bacterium
GAATGCGCCAATGGCGCCAGGATGGCCCTCCTGGAGGCCGGATGGCCTGAAGAGATTCCGGGAGTCACCTTGGACCGACGCTGCTGTTCCGGATTGGATGCTGTCTTTTTTGGTGTTATGAAGATACAGACCGGCAACGCCGACATCATTGTAGCAGGCGGCATGGACAGCATGAGCCAAGCCGAACTCTATATACCCGGCGATATCAAGTGGGGCCTGGGTGGAAAAATGGACGAAAAATGGGGTTTCATGCCCAGAGGACACGGCGCCCTCGCTATGTGGGGAATACCCTTTTTCGACCGGATCCAGCGGGCCAGGGTTATGTCACAGCCCATTGAACGGTATGGGGAACTCAATTCCATGATGGCCTGGGCCGAGACCGCCGCAAAGCATGAAAAGGTTACGCGGCTGGAGGCTGATGAATGGTCCCTGCGAAGTCATCAGAAGGCCATAGCTGCAATTGACGGGGGAAAATTCAGCGAAGAGATTGTGCTCGTTTCCATTCCCCAGAGAAAAGGGGATCCGAAGATCTTTGATACGGATGAGACTCCCCGCAGGGAGACCACACTGGAAAAACTGGCCAAACTCAAACCTGTCTACCCGGACGGGGTCTGCACGGCCGGGAACTCATCCACGGAAAACGATGGTGCTGCTGTGGTCGTGCTCATGTCCGAGCTCAAAGCCAAGAAATTGGATGTCGCGCCCATGGCCTATTTTCGGTCCTGCGCCGTCTCCTCAACCGATCCCACACTCACCTATCCGGCCGTACCCGCATCCGTGGATAAGGCTCTTGATAAAGTGGGCATCACCATAGACGATGTGGACCTGATCGAAGTACAGGAGGCCTTTGCCGTACAGGCATTAGCCGATGCCAGGCTCATGAAGATCAAACCGGATGACATCGATAAAAAGGTCAATGTCAATGGGTCCGGAATATCCCTGGGGCACCCCATAGCAGCGACAGGCGCCATGCGGCTGGTTACGCTGCTTCATGAGATGAAGAGGCGGGATGCCCGTTATGGACTGGAGACCATATGCGGCGGTGGCGGACAGGGCATCTGCGCGATAGTGGAAAGGGTATAAATAAACGGCGCAAGGCAAAAGGCACAGGGCACAAGGCCAATTCTAAAAATGGCTTTCTTTTTCACCTTAAGCCTTAAGCCTTGCGCCTTGAGCTGTCTTTTATTTAAATCAGGAGGCATTTTAAAAATGGATTTTGAACTTACCGAAGAACATCGCATGTTCCAGAAATTCATTAGGGACTTTGCTGAAAAAGAGATCGCCCCTCTCGTTGATGAGGCGGAAGAGAAGAACGTATTCCCCAAGCAGCTTTTTAAGACAATGGGTGAAATGGCATTTCTTTGCGCGCGGTACCCGGAGGAACTGGGAGGAGGCGGGGGAGATAAGATTACCGAGATTATCATGGCCGAGGAGCTCAACAGGATTAATGCCGGTATTGCCGCATCCCTCATGGTCCAAGGCGGCCTAAGTACACAACCCATTTACCGCTATGGCTCCGAGAAACAGAAACAGCGAATCCTTATCCCGGCCATAAAAGGCGAAAAGATAGGGGCCTTTGCCCTTACAGAGCCGAATTCCGGTTCGGATGCGGCATCCATCAAGACCAAGGCCGTTAAAGAGGGTGATACGTACGTCATCAACGGTACCAAGATCTTTATCACCAACGGCCCTATTTGCGATTACGCAGTCGTCGCGGCATACACGGACCCGACAAAAAGGGGAGAAGGGATCAGCCTCTTCATCGTTGAGAAGGGAATGCCTGGGTTCTCTGTGTCTCGCAAGCTGGATAAGGTCGGAAACCGCTCCATCGAAACAGGCGAATTGGTCTTTGAGGATTGCAGGGTCCCGACCGAAAACCTGATCGGCGGAAAAGAGGGAGGCGGATTTAATATGCTCGCCGATACCCTCACCTCGGGACGCATAACCTACGGCGGCCGCTGCACGGGGACCGCCCAGGCGGCCTATGAACTGACCGTGCAGTACGCCAAGGAACGGGTGCAGTTCGGAAAACCCATAATAAAATTCCAAAACACCCGGTTCAAACTGGCAGAAATGGCCATGAATATCGATATCATGCGAACCTACACCTATCGTGTAGCGTCTATGTATGATCAAGGCAAAAAGGTCCAGAGAGAGGCGGCCATGGTGAAGCTTTTCGCCGCGGAGACCCTTCAGAAGATCCTTGCCGATTCCATGCAGATACATGGCGGTTACGGATACATGATGGAATATCCTATCCAGAGATTCTGGCGAGACGGGCGCCTTTTCACCATCACCGAAGGAACCTCGGAAATCCAGCGCCTCGTCATCGCGCGTGAGTCCGGATTTTAAAAGGACTTAATGCTGACGGCTGACCGCTGAATGCTTGACATTCTTTCATTCCAAGGTAGATAATTATATCTGCGACTTGGTCTTGAAAATCAAATTATCTCAGCATTGTCCGGTAAAAATATTGCAGTATTAGATAATGCACCATTCAATCTACCGGTGATGCAATATTCTAACCGGACAATGCTGAAATAATATAAACATAAACTCTTTGGAGAGATTATCATG
>CAYTUL010000623.1:0-2557 GCA_964441135.1 uncultured Desulfobacteraceae bacterium
AGGAAGCCCTTCAAGGGCGATAATCCCTGTCACACCCACAACTTCCAGGAGTTCCTCGCCTGGTACGGCGGCAACCCGGAGGACCCGGAAGACTTCGGAGCTGAGGTCGTTTTCTACTTTGGTGAGGAGTTGGAGAAGTATGTCTTCACCCGCCCTACTATCGTCTCCCTACCCCCCGGCCTGCCTCACTGCCCGCTGGAGATTACCCGAGTTGACCGCCCCATCATCCAGATTGAGGTTATGCTCGCCGGCGAAGGCGGCACCCGGGAGCCCTATTTTGAGAAAGACAAAGGCTTCAATCCCATGGAAGTCATGAACTTTGAGCGCCTCTAATCTCCCCAGCGAATCCCAGGGAAATAAGGGGGGCCTTGGCCCCTCTTTCATTTTCTTAACCCGGGAGTGCCGTCTTTCTCAAAAAGGCGCATAAGACTATTTACGGGACCGGTTCTATTGTTTTAGAATCGACACTTCCCGGACCTCTTTTGAAATCTGCACGAATATTGCGAAGTCGTAATTGAAAAATGATATTTTAGGATTGCAGGAAAAGTAAAGAATCCATGCCCATCGAAGATCCCGATGAGTTTTACGGGGAAGGATGTGGTCTTGATTTCACCCCAAAGAAGTTTTATAGGGCAAGCAGCCGGACAACCATAACCTCCGCGATGCGGAATCTTCGACAGGTCTAAAAGCTCGGGTTTTTAATATCAAATAAACCATGGGAGAATAGAAACCGGAATGAGAGCAAGGGACCGGAAGATTACTGAAAGTGAAAGGGGAAGTCCATGGCCATGGAGCCCACCGCTGTGATTGACGGTATTGCTGTCTATAAAATAGGTGAAGGCAACCCGGTTTTATTAATGCCCTATCCCCATGCGTCCACATATGCATCAATGGCGGAAAATGATTTAGTCCAAATTCTGACAGGTTTGGGCCGATCCGTGCTGACCTTTGATCCTCCGGGCATTTTTTTATCGACAAGACAACCGACAGTAGATCTGCAAGAGATGCTGGATCGTACAGGATTCCTGCTGGAGTATTTTAAAATATCGGACAGAATCGATATTGTAGGTCACAGTATGGGGAGCTTCTGCACTCTGGCTTTTATCATAGAAAATCCGGAAAAGGTTAATAAATTAGTGTTAATTGGCAGCACGACGGGTTGGAGAGCTGTAAACAAGTGGGGTATTCATAAAAACTGGGAATGGTACAAGGACAAGGAGTTCTGGCAATGCATGTGCTGGGGCGGAAGGGTTATCCTGGGAATTGACAATCTCAAAATTCATAAACAGCTTGATAATCTGGTTAAGACTGCTTCCTTTGTTGATAAGAAGTACATCAAGCTTTTGCAAATACAACCTGATGACCATAAAAAACCTGCGCCGATAAGATCAAAATGGGTGACACATTTAAGGATAAATAAAACGGATTTCAAGGACCGGCTCAATGAGATCGGATCACCGGTTCTCATTTGCGTCGGAAAATTCGATCCACAGACACCCGTAAAAATGAATCAGGAACTTCATGACGGTATTAAAACGTCTGAACTTGTTATTTTTGACAACAGTGGTCACTCCCCGTTCATAGAGGAGAAAGATCATTTTATAGAGAAGATGAGCCTATTTTTGAAAAACGAGTAGGCACCCACGGGCCAATGCCCGTGGTCATGCTTGTGCGGGTCATTACGGGAACATGATGGAGATGAAATGGCCGCATATATGTATCTTATCGAAAGGGATGTCAGGGATGAAAGTAATCGAATGGTTAGGTAGTTTCGGGCAAAAGGTAGCCGAGTGGTTCCACATCACCGGATGGTTTCAAAACAATGAGGCCTACAAAGCCTTTGGCATGGCCATTTTTCTTGTGTGTTTCTTTATCTTCTTTGGATGGCTCATTTACAAGAAAACACGAAAGACAAGAAGCGCGCTTTCGATGTTCGCACTCGAGATGGGTTATTCCTTTGAGCCCAAGGACAAGGGTTTGATGACTGCTGATTTTTTTCAATTTCCGCTCTTCCGCAGGGGAAGTTCAAGAGGTATTAAAAATGTACTTAAAGGGCAATTCGAAGGGGTGAAATTCACACTTTTTGAGTACTGGTACAGGGACTCTGAAGGATCTCCCAATTATTACATGGTTGTGGCTTTCCCCATGGACAAAGGCATCCTTCCGGATTTCGAGTTCAGGAATGAATCGATTACCGATAAGATCCGCGAAAGGTTTGGATACAAGGACATCGACTTTGAGTTTGACCCTGAATTTTCAAAAAGGTATCTGCTCAGGGGTTCCGATGAAAGGGCTGTCCGTGAACTTTTCCATGAAGACATCCGGTCATTTTTCAACATCCCCAAGAAGCGGAAATTGGGAGGCGTGGAAGGTGGAGGGCAATGGCTCGTCTATTATCAATCGACAGTAGACTATATGGGAAGAGCAATTGAAAAATATATCCAGGATATTCGTGGTTGTTTGGATGACGCGTATGAGGTTTTCATTGCTTTTCAACAGTGAAGAAGCCCATCGAATTGGGGGGGCCCGCCCCCCAAATACCGATTTACCAATAATA
>CAYTUL010000624.1:0-2543 GCA_964441135.1 uncultured Desulfobacteraceae bacterium
TCATAGCCCTCTGGATAAAGCGAATGGTTGCCAACGGGATAAAGGCCTTCTGGGTCTGCGATTATCAGAGCGATATGGACCGGTTCTATTATTTTGCAAAGCTGGCCAAGGATATGGGCACCGAGGTCATACCGGCTTTAATGTATACGTTCAGTCCGGTCCACGACGACAAGCTCTGGGCCCGAAAGACCAGGCTTATTGCCGAGTTAAAGGAATACGTTGACGCCATCATGATTGAGGATGCGGGGGGGGTGATCACTCCGGAGCGGGCGCGGCAACTTATAACTACGGTGAAGCAGAACTGTGAAGGACTGCCCCTTGAGTTTCATTCCCACTGCAATTCAGGGCTCGCTCCCCTAAGCTATATGGAAGCGATCAAGGCGGGCGCCGATACCCTGCATACGGCCGTCGCCCCCCTTGCCTACGGGACTTCCCTCCCTTCTACGGAAAATATCCTGAAAAACGCACGGCACCTGGGCTTTCAGGTCAATATCGATGATGCGGCCCTTGAGGCCGTGTCCACCCATTTTCGAAAAATCGCCGAAAGGGAAGGCCTGCCCATCGGAACACCGGAAGAGTATGACCTTTTTCATTATGAGCATCAGGTACCCGGTGGAATGATGACCAACCTGAAACGCCAGCTCAAAGAGATGAAGATGGAGGACCGGCTGGATGAATTCCTACAGGAGATTATCCAGGTCAGGAAGGATTTCGGCTATCCCGTTATGGCCACACCCTTTTCGCAGATCGTCGGGGCCCAGGCCGTGGAGAATGTTATCCTCGGTGAACGGTATAAGCGTATTCTCGACGAGTCGATCAAGTACATCGGAGGGCATTACGGGGAACCGGCCGCACCCATAGACCCCAATCTCCTGGATCGTATTGAACAGGACCCCGAGGCCAAAAAATTGTTAGATTGGAAACCTAAAAACCGGATGAAACCCCTTTCGGAACTGCGCGAGGAGATCGGACCCGATCTTACGGATGAGGAATTCCTTCTCCAGGTGCTGATCCCCGGGAGGACCGCCACGAGCGCCAAGGCCGGAAAAGAAGGTGGGAAAGAGGCCAAAAAGACCGTTTCCCGGCCCCCAGCGGACAGGGGAAGCCGGCTGGAACCCGTAACGGACTTCCCTTCGGAATTCAATGTGGAAGTGGATGGGGAGCTGTTCCATGTCAGGATCTCACCGGCAGGCAACGTCGCAGCCGTTGCGGCGGCGGGGGAATCGGGGGTCACAAGAGTCGAGGATCAGGGGGAGATCCCACGGGGTGCCGTGATCCCCATGATGGCCGGGATGCTCATTGCCGTTAAAGTCAAGGTGGGCCAGGTAGTCCGAGAGGGCGATGTGCTGGCTACCATTGAAGCCATGAAAATGATAAGGGAGGTGAACGCCCCCCATGGAGGGATCGTAAAGGAGATATGCGTCAATGAGGGGGAGACCGTGGAATCCGATGATATCCTGATGGTAGTGGAGCCGGACGATGAATAAGATTTTAGTCGCCAACCGGGGAGAGATCGCTATCCGTGTGATGCGTGCCTGCAGGGAACTGGGAATACCTTCGGTTGCCGTGTATTCCGAGGCGGACAGGGACGCCCTGTTCGCCAAATATGCCGATGAATCCTACCTTATCGGTCCGGCTCCATCGGCCCGGAGTTACCTCAACATAGAGAAAATCATAGAGGTAGCTGAAGAATCGGGTGCCGATGCGATCCATCCGGGTTACGGATTTCTCGCCGAGAATCCAAAATTCGCCGCGTCCTGTGAGCGGGCGGGAATAAAATTCATAGGACCCTCAAGCCGGGTGATTGAGCTCATGGGGAACAAGATCGCCGCGAGACGGGAAATGATAAAGGCAGGGACTCCCGTTGTCCCGGGCACGGATGAATCAGCGGTGGATGATGAACAGGCGAAACGGGTCGCCCGTGAAATCGGATATCCGATCATTGTGAAGCCCTCAGGGGGCGGGGGTGGAATAGGGATGACGATCGTCCGGAACGAGGGCGAATTGTTCAAGGCCCTTGAAGATTCCAGGGCGATTGCCTCAACTACCTTCGGCCTGGCGGATGTCTATATTGAAAAGTATATCTCACGGCCGCGCCATATAGAGTTCCAGATACTGGGAGATTCCAGGGGAAATGTCGTTCATTTAAACGAACGTGAATGTTCCATCCAGCGAAGATATCAGAAATTGATCGAGGAGGCGCCTTCTCCCGCGCTGACACCCCGGCTTCGCATGGAGATGGGAGAAGTGGCTGTAAAAGCCGCGAAGTGGATAGGCTACGAAGGGGCGGGAACCATCGAGTTCATCTTTTCCGAAGGAAATTTTTATTTTCTCGAAATGAATACCCGGGTCCAGGTCGAGCATCCCGTCACAGAGATGGTTACAGGGTTTGATATCGTAAAGGAGCAGATAGGGATCGCCTCGGGTCTTCCCCTGAGCATCAAACAGGAAGAGGTCGGAATAACCGGCTGGTCGATCGAATGCCGTATCAATGCCGAGGACCCCCTCAAGGACTTTGCCCCATCTCCGGGCAAGATCAGGAA
>CAYTUL010000625.1:0-2529 GCA_964441135.1 uncultured Desulfobacteraceae bacterium
CCCCGGGCGCACGTTCCGATGTATGGTGAGACCCGCGGCGGGGGGAGACTTCACCCGGCCCTAACTCCTTTAAATGACCAGGCCGTGAGACTCGGAACCGAAGAAAAGACGCCATGACCCGCACATATGAAATTGCTCCAGGCTATATTTCCACAGCAACGTTGAATCCGTCATGAACGGCCTCTTTAATGGTCCGTGGCTTGACGCAGTCACCGATGACATGGATATCGGCCATTAATCCACTGAATTCATTAACGACCTGGGTGCGGGGCCTAAAACCCAGGGAAAGAATGACCGTATCCGCGGGAATCTCGTATCGATTCGACTCTTTATCAATAACAGAGGCGCCATGGTCGGTTATCTCCACCAGTCTTGTCTCTGTGAGATAAGGCACGCCAAACTCCTCCAGCTGATCCATAAGCCCCCTCGGCCACCCCGCGATCACCTCAGCGTACTCGAGCATTTCAATGATGGTGACCTTTTTACCGTCCTTTGCCAATTGCAGAGCAGTTTCTCCTCCTGTGGACCCTCCTCCGGCCACAAGCACGGTTTCACCCACCTCTTTTTTCCCAACGTTTACGTCTCCCACCCAGACCGCATGTTCTTTCTCGATTCCGGGTAGGGATGGAATAACAGGATCGGCTCCCACGGCGATGATGACGACGTCGGGCTTTTCCGCAGCGATGTTCTCCAAATCCGCTCCTGTTTCCAGTTTGACCCATATGCCGGGGGTTTTCTCTGTCTGACTCACCAGCCATTTCAGATAGCGTTTCATATCTGCTTTTATATCCAGGCCTGCGGCTAAGACCAGGTTCCCCCCCAGCCTGTTGCTCTTCTCAAAAAGGACGACTTCATGGCCCCTCTGCGAGGCGGTTATGGCCGCCTGCATGCCTGCCGGTCCCCCGCCGATGATGACCACTTTCTTTTTTCCCCTCGCAAGCGGCAGGGAGGCATAATCCAGCTCCCGGCCGAGAACAGGGTTTACGGCACAGCGAATCGGGTAGAACGCGCCCGTCAGCCGGTTACAGGTATGACAGCGGAGGCAGGGTCTCACATCCTCAGCCTGCCCTCGGCGTGTTTTATTCACGATTTCCGGGTCTGCCAAAATGGCCCGGGCCATGGCGACCATGTCGGCCTGGCCCTGAGCGATAATCTGATCCGCCATGTCCATATCCGTGATCGATCCCACGGTAACAATAGGCACTTTCAGGGCTTTTTTGAATTGCTCCGCGTAGCGTACATTATATTGATGGGGAAGGTATGTGGGCTGGATCATGAGGGGAATGATTTTCGGGTGGGCGAGGATGCCTGCGGAGACATGGAGAAGGTCGATCTTGTCCTCTATCATCCTAACAAACTCGATGGTTTCCTCCGGGCCCATGCCGCCCTCCACAAACTCGTCCGCGCTGATGCGATACTCGAGGGCCAATCTGTCACCCACTTTCTCTCTTATGGCGGTCAGGGCTTGGATCGCAAATTTGGCCCTGTTTTCGAGGCTTCCTCCGTACCCGTCTGTCCTCTTATTGGTGTAGGGGGAGAGAAACTGGGCAATCAGGTGCCCGTGTGCCCCGTGGACCATGACCATTTCGAATCCCGCTCTCAGACAACGGTGTGCGGCGTCTGCGAAATGTTCGATGACCGTATCGATCATGTCCTGATCCATCTCCCTAATAGGTCTGACGGGACGGCCGTCCCGGGCAGCGATCATTTCCTCCATGGGCGCCGGGATGGGCGAAGGGCCTATGGTCACAGGCCTTTTGTTCAGCACATATCTGCCCGGATGGTGAAGCTCTATGGAAAGCTTTGCGCCATACCGATGTACGGCCTCAACAATACGACTCAGCCCGTTGATCACTTTGTCATCCCCCAGGTTTAACTGGAACTCGTGCCCCTTTGCATACTCGAAGTCGATGGGTGATTCTCCGATGGTGACGATCCCGGCCCCGCCCCTGGCGAAGTTCTGATAGTAGGCAATCATCTCCCTGGTCACAAACCCGTCGTGCGTCGTCAACATGTAACAAGCCGGAGCGAGTTCGATTCTGTTTTTTACTGTGACGTTTCCGAAGGTCAATGGGGAAAGCACATGCTCGAAGGCACGCATTTTTTTGCCTCCATATTTTAGTGAAGATCCAGGTCCAGAGGGCCCGGCTTTGGATTAATCCCTAGAAGGGGATAAACTTGCCTTGCTCCCAATGAGGCAAGGTCTATTAGCCGCCCGATCGCTGCGCTCTCTAGACACACACAGACGGCCACAGACGAAAGGACATATATAATGGCTTAAAGGCTTTATGGAGAGGCATTGACAGAAAGATAAGCTCGCTTATATTTCTGTCATGCATTCCCCATTGTTCCGGATGTTTCCGGCCTCCTAGAAGGAGGGCCTTTAAGCTCATCCTATTACCTCTAAGTTCAATATACTCTGTGACTCTGTGTACTCTGTGAGAGATAATGTCCGTGTATTAAAACTGAATCAGCTGTAATAGCCGTCATCCATTAATACGAGGCCCTCGTATTGCTTCATGTCATGAC
>CAYTUL010000626.1:0-2521 GCA_964441135.1 uncultured Desulfobacteraceae bacterium
CCGTTATTCCTTACGGCGAGTCGTTGGGCCACGAGGCCGGCCACCTGGTGCTTGTTCTTATCCTGGAGCCATTTTTCACAGTTCTTTTTAGCCCCCTCTTCGGTCTCAGGGGTAAAATTCGAACATTTTGTTGACCACCAGCGTTCTATCTCCGTTTCATAAGTACCTTCGGCCAAACGTTTTTTCATGGCCCCTAAAATGGCCGTGTAGTAGGGTATCTTTCCCGCTGCAGGTTGCTGCAGGGCGGTGGCCCGTTGAACATAGTGATCTGCCATGGCAAGATCGCCTCTATCAAAGAATTCCTTGCCTATACGCCAATAGGTCTTTATACACTCCATGCTCCCCTGGGCAGCCATCTGGAGGTATTGCTGGGGGGTTTCCATTGCCTCAAGTGCCCGTAAAAACTCGGACAGGGCCGTTTTTGCCGCATGGAAATCCGGCTTTAACAAGACCGCCCGCGCTGAAAAAAAGGCCGCCGATTCGGGATTGCCTATGAGAAGAGCGTACAAGGAGAACGTGAATTCGGCGGATGGATCACTCTCCTTGACCTGTATCAGACCGGTTATCAGGTCGAAACCCTCCCTAAAGGCCCGGTCTTTACTTCCATGATCATTGCCCGGGGTTAAGGCCCTTTGGAGAAGATCAAAGGCCCTGTACACATCCGGGTGCGTCCCGGCGGGAAATACAATATTATTTATCGTAAACATTGGATTCGCTTCTTTCCATCCCCATGACAGGATTCCGAGATGTATTGGAATTCATGCTGTAATGAATATTCAGGGTATAATTTTGCAGGAATCGTGCCATTTGTTGAACATCGAATATTATCCACTCATTGCAGGCTGTTGCGGCCTTTTTTAAGGGGATATTTTAGCTCAAATCGGGAAGATTTTGCCCGATACCTTATGGAAATGTCAAAAAATTGTCCTGACCGGTAACCTATATACGTCCGGTCCTTTAAGACCGGATAGGTCCGGTCCTTTAAGACCGGATAGGTTCGATACGGGCGATTTCTTTACGGATATCCGGTCCTGGCAGAAAAGCGGGCATGGTGTCAATTTTTTAACGATTTCTGTCTTTTTGACATTATTCCAACTTCAGGCGTCATGATACTGACCTTCTGCCCATCCCTTCATCCCCATTCTCCCTATAACTCACCAATTTATTTGCGTTTATTCCCCATCCGATCATTGGCACCTCTCTTGCAAAACCTAAGGTAAAGTTAAAGTTTAAGGGAACTTTTCCGATTATACAGATATTGGGACAGGTGTAATTCCCCCTCGAAAAGGGATGAAATGGAACCCGAGGGGGCGGAGCCTGCCGGAAAGCTTATAAGGAATCCGTCCCTCCATTGAATAAAACGACCCTTATTATAGCCCAGATCGAACCGCCCCAGGTAGAAGAAGGCGGTGATTACTATTACAGGACACACGCCCCAGGGATGACCATGGCCCGGGATGACGGCATCTCTGTCATCAACCTGACCAATGTCCATAGGGACAGGGAAAAGATCATCGAAATTTCCGATCTCCTCATCCTGAAAAACATATGCGACCCGGATATACTCCCCCTGATCAAAGACAGAAGGCAAAGGAAAAAAGTAACCATTTATGAGCTCGCCGATGATCTTTGCGCGATACCCCCCTGGAATTCCGTCCACTTTTTCTACCGGGAAGAAGAGAACCGCCTGCTTTTCAAGAGAATCGCCAACAGTTGTGACGGGATGCAGTTCAGCTCGTCTGAACTCCAGAGGATTTACGGATACCTGAATCCATCCTCGATCGTCTTTCCCAATCAGATATCCATCATTCCACCGGAGAGGGAACTCGAAGATCCGGGAGGACTCAATATTGGATGGGGGGGGTCCCACGGGCATTTTGAGGACATGGCGGAGATCGCAGATCCCCTTATCGAATGGATCCTGTCAAGGGACGATATCACACTGTTTCTCATGTGTTCGGAGCCCATCTGGTCCCTCTTCGATAGACTTCCCTCCCACCGGAAGAGGTGGTTTCCGCCCGGTTCCCTAACAGATTATTTCGAGTTCCTGAGCAACCTGCATGTCGGTATCGCGCCCCTTCAGGATACGCCTTTTAACAGATCCAGATCCGACATCAAACTGCTGGAATACGCTGTATCCAATATTGTACCCGTTGTCCAGCGGCTCAATCCATATGCATCCTCTGTCAGGCAGGGGGAAACAGGCTTCTTTTTCAACAGCTCCCGGGAACTGTTGAATGTCCTCCAGTTCCTCGCCGATCATAAGGGACATATCCCCGGCCTGGCAAAGGCCGCGCGGGACTACGTGATGAAGGAAAGGCTTCAGGATGACCACCGGGGTGAAAGGACCGGTTTTTACAGGACAAAGATGACGGAGGTTGGAGGGCACCGGAATGGAAAACATGACGGCGCATTATTCTCCTTTCTTTCGGGGATCGAAGGGGCTGAAAAAAACGGCAGGCACTTAAAGTTGCGACCGACGCGTTTTGAGCATCTGTTGCACGACGGGTTGGTCCTGGGC
>CAYTUL010000627.1:0-2516 GCA_964441135.1 uncultured Desulfobacteraceae bacterium
ATCTCAAAAAGATATCCCCTTGAAAAGAAACATCATACCTGCTTTCCCTATAAAACCCCTTTGGGGTTAAATCACGGCCATGTCCTTCCCCTTACAAATTATCGGGATCTTCGATGGGCGTGGATTTTTTACTTTGTGATCTTAACTACTCGTCAAATCCCCTGCCCTGGATCGGGGAAAGGAGTGCTCTTCCGGGGGTGAACCCTTCAGGGGGCTGATAACCGGTCGAAGTGCCGGTCCGAGGGTCTTTTCAATTGAAGCACTACCGTGAATGCAACGCATAGAAGCCCGCCCATATCCGTTACCAGCCCCGGTTTGATAAGAAGGAGGGCTGCAGCGAAGAGAAGAATCCTCTCATATATGCGGGTCGTTTTGAAAAAGTACCCGATGATTCCCGCCCCGAGGCAGATCACGCCTATCAGGGAGGTTACAACCGAGAAGGCTATTTGAAGGGGATTGCCCATCATCAGCAGGGATTTATTATAAACAAACATGTAAGGTAGGAGGAAACCGGCCAGGGCAAAGGTCCACGCCGACCATCCTGTCTTCATGGGGTCCGCTTTTGCGATGGCGGCACCGGCATAGGATGCAAAAGAAACAGGGGGCGTGACCATACAGAGCATCCCGAAGTAGAAGATGAACAGATGGGCCGATAGCTGGGGAATCCCCAGATCGACCAGGGAAGGGGCCACCGTCGCTGCCAGAAGGACGTAACAGACAACAGTCGGCAGTCCCATCCCGAAGAGCAGAGAGGCAAGCATGACGAGGGGCAGGGCGATAAACAGGGAGCCCGCGGAAAGGCTCATCACAAGGGATGTGATCTTGTTTCCCATGCCTGTCAGGAGCACCACTCCGATGACCACGCCTGCCGTGATCGCGGCATTGGCGACCATCACGGAATTTATCCCCGATTCCGCAAGGGCGTTTAATATCTTGGAGGGACCCATTCGGGTTTCCCTTTTAAAGGCAGTCACGATAACGGTAGCTAAGAGGGTGTAAAGTACCGCAATTCGTGGAGAGTATCCCTTTACAAGCATCAGGATCAGTACAAAAAGAGGGATGATAAAGATCCACTTTTTATAAAGGACCCCTTTCACGTCCGGGAGCTCGCTTTCGGGCAGGCCCTGGATACCTATCTTTAAAGAGTAAAAATGTACAACACTGAAGACCGCCATGTAATAAAGGACAGCCGGTATCAGAGCCGCCTTGCACAGGGAAATATAGGGTACACCCAGGAACTCGGCCATTACAAAGGCCGCCGCACCCATAACCGGCGGCATAAGGGCGCCGCCCGAAGAGGCTGTGGCCTCCACGGCCCCGGCCACATGGGATTCAAACCCTATTTTTTTCATAAGGGGGATCGTGAACGTGCCCGTTGTGACCGTATTGGCCACGGCGCTCCCTGAGATCGTTCCCATCATTCCGCTGACGGCGATGGAGACCTTGGCGGGCCCCCCCCTCATTTTTCCGAAGATTGAGGTGGCCAGGTCTATAAAAAATTGGGTGCCCCCGCAGGCGCTGAAAAAGGCGCCAAAGGCTATAAACAGAAAAATGAAATGAACGGTGACCTTCAAGGGGATTCCGAAGATACCGTTTTTTGTCATAAAAAAGGTTGTGACGATCCGTTCAATGCCGTACCCTTTATGGGAGAGGGGAGGAGGCAGATACTGGCCGAAAAAGGTGTAGAGCAGAAAGATAAAGGCGATAATTAAAAGAGGCCATCCTACAGCCCGGCGGGTGGCCTCAAAAACCAGCAGGATCGAAAGGATACTGAAGAATATATCCAACCCGGTGGGGATCCCCACGCGGAAGATGAAATCCCAGTAATCGATCCATATATAAACACTGATGGAAAAACTCAAAAGGGCCAGGATCACATCGATGATAAGAAAGCTGGCGGCCCCCGGTTTTTCCGGTTTAAGGGGATAATGAATGAATGTCAGGGCCAGGGTAAAGGCAAGGAAAAGGCTGAACTGTCTCATCTCCTGAATGTTGAATGTCGCCATGGAATAAATCACAAAAACTGAAAAACAGACGGCAATCCACTTGTCTAAAATGGAACGGGCGCCGGACCATTTCTCCCCGCCTGCGTTTGTCTCGTTCACTATCCCCTCCGCCTGAGATTCATCTATTTCCAAAGACCCTTTTCCTTAAAGTATTTGATTGCACCGGGATGGAACGGGTTGGCCAGTTCCGAGGCGGCCAATTCGGGGGTCAGGAGTTTGGCCGGAGCGTAAATCTTTGCCATACAATCCAGGTTTTCTATTATTGCCTTGGCGAGTTTATAGACGAGCCCTTCGTCCATATCTGTCCGGCATATAAGTTGAATCCCGTTATCCATGGTCAGGACCGGATAATCGACGCCCTTAAAGGTGTCCGGGGGATAGACGTACCTCCCATATAACGGATTTTCCTTTAAAAATTTGTTCAGGGTCTCTTCATCCCAGGCAAGGACCCTGATGGGATGGGTTGTGGCCACCATTTTGGCCAGTTCCATGGTCAATATGGCCCCTTCC
>CAYTUL010000628.1:0-2510 GCA_964441135.1 uncultured Desulfobacteraceae bacterium
TGTCTTTACTGTCCATGAATGTATAACCGGCCCTCAGAAACAGGTTCTCTATTATTTTGGTGTCGGCGGTAATCTCAATGCCCTTGAACCGGTACTTCTCATTATTCTGATAAAAATCATTTACATCCTTTTCAATATAGTCCTTTATATCGAGAAGGAATCCCGTTACGGAAACCATGGAATTAAATGGGAGCTGCTGCTCAAGGCCAAGCTCATAATTACGGGATTTTTCGGCAGTCAGATCGGGATTTCCGCTGGTCTTATCATAGAGGTTCCTTATGGAAGGGAATCTGATTTGTTTCGCAAGTGATCCCTTTAGCTTTGTATTAGGGGAAAAATGATAATAGGAGCCGATTATGAAATCGCCTGCATCATCATTGCCCCCGTTCTGCTTTTCAAACCAGTTGTGTCCATAACCCAGCACCCACCCGATATCACAGAATGGGAGGCCCTCGTATTCAATCGAAGCCGAGTGGGTCTTAAGTTCATATTTCTCGTCAAAAGGGACAAAGGGATTGTTCTTTTTTTCCACGATCCGCCCCTTGGTATCAAAGGAGTCCTGCCTTGTGCTTAAACCCAGGGAAAGGTTGCCGGAACGGGGCAGGTCATAGATAGCCTGCAGGTTACCACCGATTATTTTATTCTTATCCTCCTCATGATACAGACCCTTTATGCTTAGATCCTGCTGGGTTGTGTATGTATTATCGTCATACCGGTTTTTGACCTCTTCCAGTTGGTTCATGTACACCCATCCCCTGATTTCAAAGGGACCGGGTAAATCCCAGTTCCCGGAGATATTCCCCGTGATGCCCTCCTGGTCGTCAACCCTTTCATATTTGGGGTTGTTCGCAAAAATATCCGAATTGTCATTGATAACAGAAGGTGGGATACCATACTTACCATCAAGATAGCTAAAAACAATGCCGAACTGCATGTTGTCGACTGGGGAATAGCCCAGGTTGGCAAAAACGGTATTCCTTTTCCGATCGCTATTTTCCCTGAGACCGCCGTCTTCTTCGGTTGTCGGGCGAAAATCGTTCGAGAGTTTAAATCCGTCGGTATCATAGAAATTCCCCGATATGAAGAAATCCGCCTTGCCTTTGCCGCCAGAAAGGCTCACCCTGCCGGTCTTGCTATCCTTTTCACCGGCTTCTGCAGAGGCGTTTATCCTCGTCCCTGCCCCTCCTTTTTTTGTAATGATGTTGATTACACCTCCAAGCCCCCCATCCCCATAGAGGACAGAATGACTGCCATAGGATACCTTTATCCTGTCGATGCTGTCGACGGTGATCATGGTCGGATCGAACTGGCCGTCCTCCGTAGAATTATAGGGTATCCCGTCCAGAAGGAGAATCAAATGCCTCGATCTTAATCCTCGAATATCTATACGGGGGACACCCTGTCCTCCGGTCTTTATGCTGAGCCCCGGCAACAGCCTGATGGCCTCATCCAGTGTCTCTGCGCCGCTGTTCCTGATATCTTCTGCCGTGATTTCCCTGGTCGTGGCTACGGACTCAACACCCGCCTTTTTTGCGGACACAACCACTTCACCGAGGGTATACACCTTTTTACTGTCTTCCATATCGGAAGCCGTCACGGAAGCGGCAGCAAATCCGCTCAACAGGAATATGGCCAGGGATAGGGATAGGATTGTCTTCATCATTTTTACTGCTCCTTTCGATGGGAAAATCTTGTTGGAAGATAGCCGTTTCAACAGGGAAAAAGGATCAACCTGCAGGCCGGCACCCAGTTGACTGGTGGAAAATTGAGATAAAATATCATTATTTAGAATTTAGATAAATTATAAGTAATATTTTGTCAATATCAATTTTTATTTTTCTATAAAATATTCATAATTACTAATAATTTCTTTTAACAACATGGAATACCTTTTAATCCTCTTCCTATTCCTTTTCTACCCGGTTTGCTGTCTGCCCTTGAAATATCGACGTTTTGACAAACCATGCCCTTAAAACAACACGATCGTTTCTGTTGCAAATTATTAAATATATAAAGAATTTATGTTGACGTGCTATTTCGATTCCCCTATACTCCACAATTTGATCGCCCCTGGAAAAGGATAAGAAGTGAAGATTGAAAACAATAAGATCGGGGCAATGATTACATTAATTATTCCCTTTTTTTGTATACTTATATCCCTATGTATCGGCAGATATCCTTTATCGTTGCCACAGGTCATTTCTGAGTTATGGAATGCTTTGATTCATTTTAAAGTTACTTTTAACGATACAAATCAGGTGATTTTATGGGAAATTCGTCTCCCCCGAGCGGTCCTTGGCGCACTGGTCGGCGGCGCCCTCGGTGTGAGCGGGACTGCCTTACAGGGGCTTTTTAAAAACCCCCTCGTGAGTCCGGGCATTTTAGGGGTAAGTTCCGGCTCGGGATTCGGCGCGGCCCTCGCGATCCTGCTGTTCGATTCATTGGCCCCAACCTATGTGTTTGTGCTTTTGTTCGGTTTTTTGTATTTATTTTTAATCTTTCTCATATGT